>NZ_JBKKRK010000020.1:0-105516 GCF_048847255.1 Pseudomonas algeriensis
TGTCTAGTCCTGAAATAGGTTTACACCTGTTTCATCTCAAAGCGCCCGATGCACCGCATCGGGCGTTTTGTATTTCAGAGACAAATGAGGTCGCTTACGGTTATAAATTTCTATCGACTCCTCGACCATGCGCTTGGCTTGGGCAAGGTCTTTGGGACGGTGTAAAAGAAACTCCGTTTTCAGAATCCCATTCACCCGTTCCGCTAGGGCATTCTGGTAGCAGTCGTAGCCATCAGTCATCGAACACCTGACGCCGTGCTTGGCATGCAGCCTCTGGTAGAGATCAGAGCAGTATTGCGAGCCCCGATCAGAGTGATGTACCAGCGGCTGATTGCTTCTTCGATGCCGAAGGGCTTTGGTCATTGCCTGGATGACTGACTCGGTATGCAGGCTTTCATGCACATGATGGCCGACTATTTTGCGCGAAAACGCATCGGTGACCAGGCTCACATAAGCGACGCTTTGTTCGGTAGGCAAGTAGGTTATATCTGCTACCCATACCTGTTCAGGCCCCGTGGCAGTGACTTGGTCAGGGCCGGGTTTGAGCCGATTCGGATGTCGACGGAAGCGATGATGACTATCGGTAGTCTTGTGATAAGCGCGTTTGCGTAGGACCAGTTGTCGATGGTCTCGCAAGATATCGAACAACCGATCTCGACCTACCGTTCGCGTCAGTTCAGGTTCGGACTGCATGAGGCCATGCAGCTTGCGGGTGCCCAACCGGGGCATTTCAAGGCGTGTCTCCAGCACAAACCCCAGCACCTTTTGCGCGTGGCTAGCTTGCGCGTCGTAAGCTCGATTGCGCTTGTAATACGCCTGCCGTGAGATGCCCAAAAACTGGCAAGCCCTGGTAACACTCAGGCCTTCGATTTGCCCTTGGCTGAGGACCTGCCGGATCGCTTTTTTACGACAGAAACACCGTAATCGTTCTTCAGCACGTCAACGACAGCTTCAAAAAATTGGGCTTTCTGGTTGGCAAGGGCCAGCTTTTCTTCCAGCTCCTTGATTCGCTGCTCTGGTGTCAGCGGCAAATTTGGCTCGGCCATCGGTCGATTCCTCTGGGCACGAATGGAGGCGCCTTGGCTCCAGTCCTGCCTTCCATGCTTGCGTAACCACACCAACACAGTCGACCGACCCTGAATCCCATAACGCCGTTGAGCCTCTTTATAACTCAGTTCGCCCTTTTCAACTTGATCGACGACCGCCAATTTAAAGCCCAGCGTGTAATCACGCTGACTGCGCCTTTTTCCTGATTCCATTGGTTCCTCCTGAGGATAGGTCAGAAGGTGTAAACCTTATTCAGGACGAGACAGAAGCGAAAAAAAAGCCCCGCTCTCTGTAAAGAAAGCGGGGCTTTTTCGTGGTTGAGGATCAAGGTTTGGAAGCGATAGCCGTCTCCACCGCCTTGATGAAGTCAGGATCGTCGGGTTTTATCCGACTGGAAAAGCTGCCAACCACCTTGCCCTGGCGATCCACGACGTATTTGTAGAAATTCCATTTCGGCGCGCTGGACTGTTCGGCCAGGTGCTTGAACAAGGGAATGGCATCCGCGCCCCGTACCGGTTGCGGTTCGGTCATGGTAAAGGTCACACCATAGTTGACGTAGCAAACCTTGGCGGTCTCCGCGCCGTCCTTGGATTCCTGCTTGAAGTCGTTGGACGGCACGCCCAGCACTTCCAACCCTTCACTTTTATAGCGCTGGTTAAGCGCCTCGAGCCCTTTGAATTGTGGAGCGAACCCACAGAAGCTGGCCGTGTTGACCACCACCAAGGGTTTGCCAGCGAAACGCTGGCACAAATCGACGGTTTCCTTGGCCCGCAGCTTGGGCAGCGAACCCTCCAAGAGTGACGGGCATTCAGCCGCCCATACATGCCCGGTCATAGCCAGCAACAGGGTGGGAACAGCAAACCAACGCATCATGTCGGATTTTCCTTGTAAGCCTGTCAGACCACGACGTTACTCCGCGCGCCCGATGCCGTCCACACGTCAGCAGCTGCCCATGCCCAGCTGCATCAAAGCCAACCCGCCCTGGCGCCAGCCCCACCAGGCGACCGCCAGCAGCGCGGCGGCGCCGGCTGCGATCAACCATGGGCCGACGCGGCTCATGCCGCACCCGCCTGGGCTTGCAGGCGGGCAACCGGGCGCTCACGCACCGGCCAGTTCAACGCAGCCGCGAGCAGGCTGAGCAAAATCGACACCTGCCAGATCAAGTCGTAGCTGCCCGTGCGGTCGTACACGACGCCGCCCAGCCAACCACCGAGGAACGAGCCCAACTGGTGGAACAGGAACACGATCCCACCCAGCATTGAGAGATTTCGTACACCGAACAACGTGGCGACCGTCCCGTTGGTCAATGGCACCGTCGATAACCAGAGAAAACCCATCGCCATGCCGAACAGATAAGCCGTGGTCATCGTCACCGGCAACCACAGGAACAGGCCGATCACCACCGCCCGCACCAGGTACAGGCCAGTCAGCAGGCGCGGCTTGGACATGCGCCCGCCCAGCCAGCCGGCGGTGTAAGTGCCGAAGATATTGAACAGACCGACCAGCGCCAACACGGTGGTGCCGACGCTGGCCGGCAGGTGCTGGTCCACCAGATAGGCCGGCAGATGCACGCCGATGAACACCACCTGGAAACCGCAGACAAAAAAACCGACCGCCAACAGCCAGAAACCGGAATGACTGCACGCCTCGCGCAACGCTTCGGACAAGGTCTGCTCGTTGCCGCTCAGGGGTGCCGGTGCATCCTTGAGCATACTGACCAAGGGCACGATCAACGCCACCAGCAGGCCCAGCGCCAACAGCGCCGCGGACCAGCCGAGCCAACCAATCAGCCCCAGCGTGCCCGGCAACATCGCGAACTGGCCAAACGAGCCGGCCGCACTGGCGATACCCATGCCCAGGCTGCGTTTCTCTGGCGGCACGGCCCGCCCAACCACACCAAGGATTACCGAGAACGAAGTGCCGGACAGGCCGATGCCGATCAACAGGCCGGCGCTCAACGACAGTGACCAGGACGAGTCGGCCATGCCCATGAAGACCAGGCCGACCGCATACAGGACACCACCGATCAACACCACTTTTGCCGCACCGAAGCGATCCGCCAAGGCGCCCGTGAAAGGCTGCGCCAGGCCCCAGATCAGGTTCTGCAAAGCGATGGCGAAGGCAAACACCTCCCGGCCCCAGCCGAATTCGGCGCTCATCGGCGCCAGGAACAACCCGAAGCCATGCCGCACGCCCAGGGACAACGCCAGGATCAGCGCACTGCCCACCAGGACCCAACCACAGGTACGCCACATCGATGTCATTCTTGTTCTCCGGTCGCGGGTATATACCCACTTATCATCGGACGAACCGGCGTCACGCCAACTCATCCAGCAAGGCCAGCAAGGTCGCGCGCTTTTCGGCACCGAGCTTGTCGATCAATTTCTGTTGTGCCGCTTCCCAGGCCGGCAATGCCGCCGCCAACCGTGCATTTCCCGCCTCGGTGAGCACAACGATGCGGTTGCGCAAATCGTCGCCCTCAGCCAACTTCACCAACCCCTCGCCTTCCAGCACCCGTAGGTTGCGCCCTAGGGTGCTGCGGTCCAGGCCCATGGCCTCGGCCAGGGACGAAATGCTCGGCTGGTCCAGGCGCGCCAGGTTATTGAGCAAAGAATACTGGGCAACGTTGATCCCGAAGCCATCGAGAGCGCCGTCGTAGTACCTGCTGACGCCACGCGCGGCGCGACGCAGGTTGATGCACAGACATTGGGAAGGAAGCATGATGCGTGTATATACCCGCGACTAAATGAATGCAAATTTAAATGAGGCCCTGACCGCTGACAAGCCGGGATTCAGCTCAAGGCCAACGCCACCAGAACCGCCATTTCCAGCAATTCCAGCAAGGCGCCCGCGGTGTCGCCGGTGCATCCCGCCAGCCTGCGCAGCATGATGTGACGCAAACCGATAAATACCAGCACGGCGACCGCCAACGTCCACAGCCCCGCCCATCCCATCACCAGCACGCACCCCAGCGCTCCGGCCGACAACACCTGCCAGCCCGAGCGGCGCGGCAAATGATCGGCCAACGCTTGGCCCAGCCCGCCGGCACGCACATACGGCGTGGTGAGGAACAACCCCAGCAAGGCGCTACGCCCCAGCACCGGCACAACGAGCAAGGCCAACGCATCCCCCTGCTCGATCAGCGCCACCAGCGCGGTCCATTTGAGCAGCAACACCAGCACCAGCGTGACCACGGCGATCGGCCCGCTGCGTGGATCTTTCATTATCAGCAACGTACGCTCACGATCGCCGAAACCGCCGAGCCAGGCATCGGCGCTGTCGGCCAGGCCGTCCAGGTGCAGCCCGCCGCTGAGCAGCACCCACGCCATCAGTAGCAGCGCGGCATGCAGCATCACCGGCGCGCCCGCCAACAGTGCATCGAGCAACCACAGCAAACCGCCGAACAACAGCCCCACCACGGGATAGAACAACAGCGAACGCCCCAGCTCGCGGGGCTCAGGCATGCCCGGCAAGCGAATCGGCAAGCTGCTGAGAAATTGCAGGGCGATCCAGAAGGGCAACATGCTCAGCCAGCCTCTCTAAGCACGGGGCCGGAGGACACCGCCAGGGAAAACAGCGCACCATGGCCGACTTCGACATTCAGTAATTGCTCGCGTGGCAACCCCCGGGCCTGGGCCAGTAGCAAGCGCATCACGCCGCCATGACTGACCAGCAACACGCGCTGACCGGCATATGCGAGGTGCAAGCGCTCGACCGCCGCCAGCACCCGCGCCGAAAACGCTAATACCGGCTCACCTCCGGGAGGTGTGAAGGCGTAAGGATCGGCCCAAAAGCGACCGAGGGCCTCGGCGTCGGTCTCCATCAATGCCGCCGCGCTGCGACCTTCCCAGGCGCCGAAATGCAACTCTTGCAAGTCTTTGTCCGCCTGCACCGGAACGCCAAGCCGGGCGCCAAGTTGTTCGGCGAAACGGGCGCATCGCTGCAATGGCGAGCACACCAGGCGATCCCACGGCCCGCCTTGGGCGACCGTCTCGTGCATCTGCTCCCAGCCCCTGGCCGTCAGGGCGTCGTCGAGGCTGCCGCGCAAGCCGCCGCCCAGCTCGGTTTCACCGTGACGCAGCAGGTCCAGGCGCAAGATCATGCCGGGCGATCCGCCACGGCCGCTTCGGCAAACGTCGCCATCTGCCCGTGAAGGTCACAGGCCAGGCGCAACAACGGCACCGCCAGCGCCGCGCCACTGCCCTCGCCCAGGCGCAAGCCCAAGTCCAGCAGCGGTTCGGCGCCGAGGGTTTCCAGCACGTGCCGGTGACCCGGCTCGGCACCGCGATGACCGAACAGCAGCCATGGGCGGCATCCGGGATTGAACCGCACCGCCACCAGCGCCGCTACGCTGCAGATAAACCCATCCACCAGCACGGCGACGCCCTGCTGAGCGCAGGCCAGGTACGCACCGACCAACGCCGCGATTTCGAAACCGCCGAGGTTGAACAATGTCTGCAACGGGTCGCCGCTCGCACCACCGTGCAACGCCAGGGCCCGCTCGATCACCTGGGCCTTGCGGCTGACACCTGCCGCGTCCAAGCCCGTGCCCGGCCCGACCAGGTGCGTCACCGGGCAGTCGAGCAAGGCACAGGCCAGGGCACTGGCGGCAGTGGTATTGCCGATGCCCATCTCGCCGCCGATGAACAATTGCGTTCCAGCCGCGACCGCGCGCGCCACGCTGTCGCGTCCGGCTTGCAGGGCCTGTTCGCCTTGCGCCAGGGTCATCGCCGGCCCCCGGACGAAATTCGCCGTGCCAGGACCCAGGTTCAAATGGCGCACGCCGTGCAAATCCAGCGAAGGCGTTACAGTGCCCAGGTCGATCACTTCCAGGGACGCGCCCAATTGCCGCGTCAGAACGCTGATGGCCGCGCCGCCGTTGACGAAGTTGAGCAACATCTGCCCGGTGACTTCCTGGGGATACGCCGAGACACCTTCGGCCACGACGCCATGATCACCGGCGAAAATCGCAACCCACAACCGGTCGAGGTTCGGTTTGACCTGCCCTTGCAGGCCCGCCAGTTGCACCGCCACCGATTCCAGCCGCCCCAGGGAGCCGGCCGGTTTGGTCAGCTGTTGCTGACGGGCCGCGGCCTGCTCCAGCGCTTGGGTATCGACGGGCTTGCACGGGTCCAGCCACCAGCGGTGATTCATAACGCAGTTCCTTTAAGGGTCAGGGGCAAGCCGGCGACGGTCAACACGACGCGCTGACAACGTTCGGCCAGGGCTTGATGCAGCCAACCGGCTTCATCGACATAACGACGGGTCAACTCCCCCAGCGGCACGACGCCCATGCCGGTCTCGTTGCTGACGAATATGACCTCGCCGGGAAGCGCACTGATGCAGTCCAGCAGCGCTTCACGCTCGGCGACCAGCCGGTCGGCGTCATCAAGCATCAGCAGGTTGGTGAGCCAGAGCGTCAGGCAATCCACCAACAGGCATTGATCATGCGCGGCGTTTTCTTCCAGCACCCGCGCCAGCGCCAACGGTTCCTCCACCAGCGCCCATTCGGCCGGGCGCCGGGCGCGGTGCTGGGCGACACGCTCGTTCATTTCGCCGTCCAGGGGTTGGCTGGTGGCGATGTAAGTCACCGGCAAGCCTGTGCTCGCGGCAAGTTTTTCGGCCAGGCGACTCTTGCCCGAGCGGGCGCCGCCGAGGATCAGTTGGAGCATGTTCATACCCTTTCAAAATAGGCGGTGTGGGTGCCGGCCCCTTCGCGAGCAGGCTCGCTCCCACAGGATCTCTGTGCGCCGCAAGACCAATGTGGGAGCGAGCCTGCTCGCGATGACGCCAGCCCAGCCACCCTAGATCCCACAGAGCTCACGCAGCAGCCCGGTGTCCAGATGCCGCTCCACCAAATCCGCCAACCGCTCGATATCTCGCTCGCGCAAGCCGTGGTAATCCACCGTCTGTACGTCCTCCAGACCCGACCAACGCAGCAATGCACTGCTGGCTGCCGGCGACTCAAAGAGCCCATGCAGATAAGTACCAAAAATCTGCCCATCGCGGCTCTGGGCGCCATCGCAACGGCCATCGTCCAAGCGCACCGCCGCATGTTCCAGGGCCGCGCCGACGGTGACGCCCGCGTGGATTTCATAGCCGCTGACCTCGGCGTCTTCCAGGTTCAGTCGCCCGCGGACGTTGCGCAGTTGCTTTTCGCGCTCCAGGGTCGTTTCGAAATCCAACAAGCCCAACCCGGCGCTGGAACCCGCCACGCCTTCCAGCCCGAGCGGATCGTGGACCTGCTGACCGAGCATCTGCAAACCGCCGCAGATACCCAATAACTTGCCGCCGTAGCGCAAGTGGCGCTGGATGGCCGTTTCCCAGCCATTAGCCCGCAGGTAGGCCAAATCGCTGCGCACGCTTTTGGACCCGGGCAGGATAATCAGGTCGGCAGGCGGGATGGCCTGGCCAGGGCCGATGAATTGCAGGTCGACCTGCGGATGCAGGCGCAGCGGGTCGAAATCGGTGTGGTTGCTGATGCGCGGCAGCACCGGCACCACCACCTTGAGCACCTGTTCAGCCTTGTCGGCCTGGCGCTGGTCGAGGCCATCCTCGGCCTCCAGGTGCAGGTCCATTACATACGGCAACACGCCGATCACCGGTTTGCCAGTGCGCGTTTCCAACCAATCCAGCCCCGGCTGCAGCAAGGCGATATCGCCGCGAAAACGATTGATGATGAAACCCTTTACCCGCGCCTGCTCGCTGGGCGAAAGCAACTCCAGTGTGCCGACCAGATGGGCGAATACCCCGCCACGATTGATGTCGGCGATCAGCAGCACCGGGCAGTCCACCGCCTCGGCAAAGCCCATATTGGCGATGTCCCCGGCCCGCAGGTTGATCTCCGCCGGCGATCCCGCGCCTTCCACCATGACGACCGGGTATGTCGCGCTCAAGCGGGCGTGGGAGGCCAGTACCGCTTGCATCGCGACGGCTTTGTAATCGTGATAGGCCACCGCATTCATGGTGGTCACGGCACGGCCATGGATGATGACCTGGGCGCCCGTATCGCTGTTGGGCTTGAGCAGCACCGGATTCATGTCGGTATGGGGCTCGAGGCCACAGGCCTGTGCCTGAACAGCCTGGGCCCGGCCGATTTCGCCACCGTCGGCAGTCACCGCGCTGTTGAGCGCCATGTTCTGCGGTTTGAACGGCACCACCCTCACACCCTGGCGCGTAACCCAACGGCAGAGCGCCGTGACCAAGGTACTTTTGCCGGCATCGGAGGTGGTGCCCTGCACCATCAAGGTTGTCATCGAATGTCCTTGGCGTAGGCCTCGAAAGCCTGCTCGAGGCGCAGGAACCCGGCATCATCGGCGGGCAACCCGAAACGCAGGCTGCTGGTGTGGGTGAACAGGCGCAGCAGAATGCCGCGATGGGCCATGAATTCATACAGGGCATGGGCGTGCGGGGTGACCAGCCACTGGAACAATGCGCAGCCGCCCTGGGGCTTGAAGCCGAAGCGTTGCAGCGTCGATGCCAGGCGTTGGCTGGTTTCTTCGCAGCGCTGTCGTTGACGAACCTGGGCCTCGGTATCCAGAAGACACGCCTCGCCCAGGACCCGGGTCGGCCCGCTCACCGCCCAGGGTCCGACTTGCTCGGCGAGCAGCTTGAGCAAACGCCGCTCCGCCAGGACAAACCCCAGGCGAACCCCGGCCAGGCCAAAGAACTTGCCAAACGATCGCAATACAATCAGCCCGACCTGATGGGCGTGGGCGCTGAGGCTCAGATGCGGTGTCATGTCCATGAACGCTTCATCCACCACCAGCCAGCCACCGCGCTGGGCCAACCGTGCGTGCCAATTCAGCAAGCGTTCGGGGCTCAGGCTCAGGCCCGTGGGGTTGTTCGGATTGACCACCACCAGCACGTCGAGGCTGTCGAGGAAAAAATCGACTTCCGTCTCCAGCACTTCGCGCACGATGTACCCGCTGCGGCGCCAGGCTTCGGCGTGCTCGGCGTAACAGGGCGACAAAACACCCACCTTGCCGGCCCGGCGCAGGCGCGGCAACAGCTGGATGGCCATCTGCGAACCGGCCACCGGCAACACGTGCGTCGCTTCGTAATAATCGCAGGCGGCCTGCTCCAATCCATCTTCGGCCTCGGGCAGGCGCGCCCAGGCCCGCAGCGGGATCGGCGGAACGTCGAACGGCCAGGGCGCCAGGCCGCTGGACAGGTCGAGCCAGTCGGCCTCGGCAATGCCATATTGCCGGGAAGCCTTGCGCAGTCGTCCACCATGCTCAAGCATAAAACTCGGCTCCGAGGCAGAGAATCAGCAGCCATAACCATACGCCGCGTTGCACCAATTGCCAGCCGCGATCAATGGAATCGGCACTGGCCGGCACGCCTTCACCCAAGGGCGGACGTTGATGCAGCTCGCCGTGGTAGATCGCCGCGCCGCCCAGCTCCACGCCCAGCGCTCCGGCGCCGGCGGCCATCACCGGCCCGGCATTGGGGCTGTCCCAGGTTGGCCCCTGGGTGCGCCAGCATCTGAATGCCAGTCGGGTCTTGCCGAGCAACGCGTAGGTCAGGGCCACCAGGCGCGCGGGAATATAGTTGAGCACGTCGTCGATCTTTGCCGCCGCCCAGCCAAAACGTTCGAAGCGCTCGTTGCGATAACCCCACATGGCGTCGAGGGTATTGCTCAACCGATACAACACCACGCCAGGCGCGCCAGCCACCGCGAACCAGAACAAGGCGGCGAACACCGCGTCGCTGCCGTTTTCCAGCACCGACTCGGTGGCGGCGCGGGCCACGGCGTTTTCATCCAACTCGGCGGTTTCGCGGCTGACCAGATAACTCACCCGCTGGCGTGCCTCGTCCAGATCGCCACTGCGCAACGCCCGGGCCACTGGCTCGACATGTTCACCAAGGCTGCGCAAGCCGAGGGCGCAATACAACGCGAGAATGTCCACCAGCCACCCTACCAGGGGCGCCCAGGACAAGGCTGTGGCCAGCAACGTCAAGGGCAGCACGGCGATGATCCACGCCGTGACACCGTGACTGCGCCAGCCCCGTCCACCGGAGTTGAAACGCTGTTCGATACGATTGGCAAGACGGCCGAACGCGACCAGAGGATGCCAGCGCCGGGGCTCGCCCAGCAACGCATCCAGCGCCACCGCGGCGGCACTGAGCAACGCTACGCTCATGGACGCACTCCCCAGCGATTTTCATAAATCAGTTCCTCGAGCGGCCGCGGTTTCGCCCAGCCTTCCAAGGCGAGCATGGGCGCTGGGTAAAAGCCCTCGACCGGCCCCAGGCACAGGATCGCCAGGGGTTTTGCGCCTTCCGGCAGGCCCAACAGATCGGCCAGGGCGTGGGGCTCGAACAACGACACCCAGCCCATCCCCAGCCCTTCGACGCGGGCCGCCAGCCACAGATTCTGGATCGCGCAGGACAGCGAGGCCAAGTCCATTTCCGGCAAGGTCCGGCGACCGAAAATGTGCCGCTCGCGGTCGTCCATCAACGCGGCCACCAGCACTTCGGCGCAGTCGTGGATACCTTCCACCTTGAGCTTCATGAATTCATCACTACGCTCGCCCAGGGCTTCGGCGGTGCGAATGCGCTCTTCTTCCACCAGGTTCTGGATTTCGCCGCGCAAGGCGCGATCGCTGATGCGCAGAAACCGCCACGGCTGCATCAGCCCGACGCTAGGCGCCTGGTGCGCGGCTTCGAGCAGGCGGCGCAGCAATTGCGGCTCGACGCTGCCGCCGATGAAATGACGCATGTCTCGGCGTTCGGCGATGGCGCGGTAGACGGCCTCGCGTTCGGCCTGGGAAAAAGTGCTGTCTGTCATGGCCGATTCGCGAGCAGGCTCGCTCCCACACTGGCAGGCGTCGTACTGGGGATCACACCATCCCCTGTGGGAGCGAGCCTGTTCGCGAAGGCTGCTTCTCGGTCCGGCGCAAACAAAGCGGCAATCGCCCTCGGATTGGACGGAAAATAAAAATGCACGTACGAAGCCGTCATCCGCCCTTGTCGGAAAACCGCCTCCGCCCCTCGCCCGCCATTGGGGCTATGCCCACGGGCAATCGGCTCAAGCGTGGTGCTGGTCAAGGAATGATGATAGGTATGCCCGCGCAGGTTGCCTTCCGGCAGATCCACCGATTGCAGCGCGAGGGCCGCCAAGCGTTTTTGCATCTGCGCATCGCCGCTCAGCATACCCAGCAGTTCGGCGCGCGTGCCTTCGACGTCGGTGAGTGAATCGAGCAGGTACAGCATGCCGCCGCATTCGGCGAGCAAGGGCTTATCGGATGCATGGTGGGCGCGGATCGCCGCCAGCATGGGCGCGTTTTGCGCCAGGGCAACGTGGTGCAGCTCGGGATATCCACCGGGTAGATAGAGGCTGTCCGCCTCGGGCAATTGGGTGTCGTGGATCGGCGAAAAGAAACTCAACTGCGCGCCCATGGCTTGCAGCAGATCGAGGCTGGCGCCATAGGTAAAGGCAAATGCCTCATCACGGGCCACGGCGATGCGGACGCCGTCGAGCCACCGCTCAACCGCCGTCAGTTCCGGCGCCGCGAACTCCACCGAAGGCGGCAATGCCACTTCACAACTGCCCGCCAGCGCCTCGGCGGCGGCATCGAGACGCACGTCCAGGTCATTCAATTCGCTGGCCTGCACCAGGCCAAGATGGCGGCTCGGCAGCTCGATGCCGGTTTCCCGCGAAAGCGCGCCGTACCAGCGTAAGCCTTCGGTCAGGCTCCCTTCGAGCAATTGCGCGTGGCGCAAGGTGCCGACCCGATTGGCCAAGACCCCGGCGAAGGGCAAATCCGGCTGATACCGTGCCAGGCCCAAGGCCAAGGCACCGAATGTCTGGGCCATGGCTGTGCCATCGATAACCGCCAGCACCGGCACGCCGAAATGCCGGGCCAGGTCGGCGCTAGACGGTGTGCCGTCGAACAGCCCCATCACGCCTTCAATTAAAATCAGGTCCGCTTCTGCGGCGGCTTCCCACAACAACCGGCGACTTTCCTGCTCTCCGACCATCCACATGTCCAACTGATAGACCGGCGCGCCACTGGCTCGCTCAAGGATCATTGGATCGAGGAAGTCGGGACCACACTTGAACACGCGCACCTTGCGCCCCTGGTTGCGGTGCAACCGGGCCAGAGCCGCGGTGACGGTGGTCTTGCCCTGGCCTGAAGCCGGGGCGGCAATCAAGACCGCCGGGCAATGGCGGCTGGCGGTCGACACTCGGCTCACAGTTCGACGCCTTTCTGCGCCTTTATCCCGGCCTGGAAAGCGTGCTTGATCATGCCCATTTCGGTCACGGTGTCGGCCAGCTCGATCATCTCGGGCTTGGCGCCGCGGCCGGTCACGATCACATGTTGCATGGGCGGACGAGCCTGCAGATCACTCAAGACCTGATCCAGGTCGAGGTAACCGTGCTTGAGGGCGATGTTCAGTTCGTCGAGCACCACCAGCCCAATGGACGGGTCGCTGAGCAACTCACGGGACACCGCCCACGCGGCTTCGGCGGCGGCAATGTCGCGCTGGCGATCCTGGGTTTCCCAGGTAAAGCCCTCTCCCATGACATGGAAGCGCACCTGCTCCGGGAAGCGGCGGAAAAACAGCTCCTCGCCGGTGCTGTTGCGACCCTTGATGAATTGCACCACGCCACATTGCATGCCGTGCCCCATGGCCCGGGCCAGCATGCCGAACGCAGAACTGCTCTTGCCCTTGCCGTTGCCGGTCAGCACCAGCAGAAGGCCGCACTCGTTGGGCGAATTGGCGATGCGCTCGTCAATCACGGCTTTCTTGCGCAGCATGCGCGCCAGGTGGCGTTCGTCGCGATCGGGCGTGTCGGTCATGGGGGAGCTCTCCGTTGGGACTGGATAACGGCGGGCGGGCATAAAAAAGGACGGCAACGAGCCTGGCATCGCCCACCGTGATGCCGTTGGATG
Source organism: Pseudomonas algeriensis (assembly GCF_048847255.1). Lineage (NCBI taxonomy): Bacteria > Pseudomonadati > Pseudomonadota > Gammaproteobacteria > Pseudomonadales > Pseudomonadaceae > Pseudomonas > Pseudomonas algeriensis. Next base: position 12,951 of record NZ_JBKKRK010000020.1, read on the forward strand.
AATCAGGCCGGTCTCCGGGCTCATGAGCGGCGTAACGCCTGGCTGTGCGCCTTCCCATGTCATGCGACACAGTGGCCTATACGCAGCCTTGACTCATTTACCGTTGCGGGGGCAGCGCCGGGTTTGTGTGCACGCACCGGCTTCCCTGTTTCACCCTATCGGCCATTGCCATAGAGCACCTGAAACAAGCCGCGAAGGTTAGAGGGTTGGGGGTTGAGCGTCAATTAAAGCCGCGATGGGCAGCGCAATGGATATTGGCCGGGATCAATAAGCTGACGTCAATCTTGTGTGATGCTGCGGCAAATGATATCAAAGAGACACTACGACCCGATATCACAAGAACAAGAGGGCAAACGCGATGCAAGGCATGATCATCAGCAATCCGAAACTGGAATTCCTGCGCCCGGTGCTGGAACGCTGGTTCGATTGTATCGACCGCTACAACGCCGTGCGCGGCGATAACGACACACCCTATTGGCACAATGAAACAGCCAATCTCGGCCTGCTGTCGGCCGCAGCCTGGATGGCGGAGATGGTCACGCTGCAGGACGCAGCGACTCGCAAGCAGAATGAAGAAGGCGAACGTAATGTCAGCGCCGATCTGTTGATTGCCAGCAGCGATGAACGCGCCTACATCCAGAGCACGCAGCGCTGGCCGAAGGTCAACAACCTGAACCTGACCCAACCGTTGCTGGAAGCCACCAGCGACGCCAAGCGGATCAGCTACGCCAGCGACCTGAAACTGGGTTGCCTGTTCATCGCCCCGCAAAAAGCCCAGCAAAGCGCGACGCCAGAAGAGTTGCAGGACATGATCGATGACCTGCAAAAGGAAAACACCTGCGCCGTGGCCTGGTACTTCCCTTATGCCTACCGCAAGTTGCGCAACGAGGCCGGACACTATCACCCAGGGGTCGCGGTGCTGTTCAAGCAGGCTCATGGTTGATTGTGGCAGCGAGCCTGCTCGCTAGACGGGGGAGCAATCCGCATTTCACTGCCAGGTTGACCTGCTTTCGCGAGCAGGCTCGCTCCCTCAGGAAATTCGTTTGCCAGGCGGGTCGCCCCACCGTTGAACCATCCCACGTCTACGCTTCTCTATGAGTAATCACATGCACTCATAGGGAAGTCCGCATGCTCAAGCCAAATCACCTGTTGATCGCCGCCCTTGCTACAGGGCTTGTCGCTTGCGGCGAGTCGTCGACATTGCAGGTTTCCGACGGCATCGGCCCGTCACCGAAACTGCCCGAGCCGAACAAGACCCTGATGCCCACGGTGAATATCGCTGAAGCCATCGGATGGCCGGACGGCGCCAAGCCAACCCCGGCCCCAGGCCTGAAGGTGGTTGCCTTTGCCGAAGGCCTGGATCATCCGCGCTGGCTTTACGTGCTACCCAACGGCGATGTGCTGGTGGCCGAAACCAACGCTCCCCCCAAGCCCGACGATACCCAAGGCATTCGTGGCTGGGTCATGAAGAAAGTCATGGACCGCGCCGGCGCTGGCGTCCCCAGCCCCAATCGCATCACCCTGCTGCGGGACGCCAATCACGACGGCGTCGCCGAAACCCGGACGATTTTCCTGGAAAACCTCAACTCCCCGTTCGGCATGACGCTGGTGGGCAATGACCTCTATGTGGCCGACACCGACCGGTTGATCCGTTTCCCTTACAAGGAAGGCGATACGCAAATAAAGGCGCAACCCACCAAGGTTGTCGATTTGCCCGGCGGCCCCCTCAACCACCACTGGACCAAGAACGTCATTGCCAGCCGGGACGGTAATAAGTTGTACGTCACGACCGGCTCCAACAGCAACGTCGCGGAAAATGGCATGGACGCGGAAGAAGGCCGCGCGGCCATCTGGGAGGTGGATCGGGCCACCGGCAGTCACCGCATCTTCGCCTCAGGGCTGCGCAACCCCAACGGCCTGGCATGGGAGCCCCGCAGCGGCGCCCTGTGGACGGCGGTCAACGAACGGGATGAGATCGGCAGCGACTTGGTGCCGGACTACATCACCTCGGTGAAGGACGGCGGCTTTTATGGCTGGCCGTACAGCTACTACGGGCAGAACATCGACGTGCGCGTCGAGCCGCAAAATCCCGAACTTGTGGCCAAGGCCATTGCTCCCGACTATGCCGTCGGCCCTCATACGGCTTCATTGGGCCTGACCTTCGCCGAAGGCAGCACATTGCCCGCGCCGTTTACAGAAGGCGCCTTCATCGGGCAACACGGCTCCTGGAACCGCAAGCCCCACAGTGGCTACAAAGTAATCTTCGTCCCGTTCAATGCCGGCAAACCCGCGGGCCAGCCCGTGGACGTGCTGACCGGTTTCCTCAACGCAGACGAAAAAGCCCAGGGGCGGCCGGTGGGCGTGGTGATCGATAAACAAGGTGGGTTGTTGGTGGCTGATGACGTAGGCAACAAGATCTGGCGGGTATCGAAAAATTAACGCTCAAACCGACTCCCTGGCGAGGAAGCAAGCTACCTCGCCACAAGAGCGATCCAGCGTCGCATAAAATCAATCAGGGTCAGGGATTACGCGCCAGATGTTCCGGTTGCAACACCCGCTTGGCACCGAGGTAGGCCTTCTGCCAATAGGCCTTGGACAGACTGTCGAGCTTGACCGTGCCGCCGGTGGCCGGTGCGTGGACGAAACGTCCCTCCCCTACATAAATCCCGGCATGGCTGACCTGGGATCCACCATTGGTGGCGAAGAACACCAGGTCGCCCGTCTGCAACGCATCTTTGCCGACCTCTGGCGCACGCATGCTGATCATTTCGCGAGTGGAACGCGGCAAAGAGATCCCGGCAGCGTCACGGTACACATAGCCGATCAAACCGCTGCAATCGAAACCTGAGTCCGGCGTGTTGCCACCCCAACGATAGGGCGTCCCCACCAAGCCCAGCGCACGGAAAAGCACGTCTTCAGCGGCGGGAGAAAAAGTCTGGGAGGGCGCGAATACCACTGGAGCCCGCACCGGCGCGGGCGGTGGGGTGCGACTGGCGCAGGCGCTGAGCAGCGCGGCAAGAACAATCAGAACGAGGCGGGCCGACGTCGACATATGCGGAACAATCCTGATCTGGATGCGGCTTTTCTGCCGTGGAGATGGAAACAAATCCGCCCGCGTAGTACGCAGGCGGATTGCCATCAATCAATGATCTAGGATTCTAGCGGCTATGGGACAAACTTCAAGTAAGACTTTAAGTTTGCCCTACAAACTGTGCGCTTACTTGCGAGCCGTGACCACGGTCGGTGCCATGGCAAGGGCACGCTTGGCTTCGATGAAGGTCTTGCTCCAGTAGCTGTCGCCCAGGCTGTCGATTCGCACCCCACCGCTGCGGCGGCTGCTGGAGTGGATGAACTGGTTGTCGCCCAGGTAGATACCGGCGTGGCTGACCCGACCGCGACGACCATTGGTGCTGAAAAACAGCAGGTCGCCAGGCTCAAGCTGGTTGCGAGCAACCAGCGGGGCATTTACGTTGATCATTTCGCGGGTGGAACGGGGCAGGTTCATGCCCGCCTCTTCACGAAACAGGTAACCGATGAAGCCACTGCAATCGAAGCCGGCCTCGGAGGTACCGCCAAAACGGTAACGAGTGCCGATCAAGGACATGCCGCGTTCCAGGATGCTGTCTGCCAGCACCGGAAGCTGATAAGGCTTGCTGCCGGCGAAGTCTGCCAGCTCTTTATCGGAGGCCACTTCTTCCTGGAACGCAACGGAGGAAGATTGGGCAGTTACAGAACTCTTGACTTGGGGTTGCTGCGCTTGCTGGGACACTGGAGAGTGGGCAGCGCAACCGAACAACAGGGTAACGAGTGCGAGAGGCACGAGGGGTGCGAAGCGACTGAGCATGGGCACGACCGTGGCTGAAGTAGTAAAGATGGCGAGACTATGCCTTCTATCGACCTCATTTGCAAATTCAATCGATGCAAATGTGACTTCTCGGTTTTTCGTTTACATCTAAGCGCTTAAGCCCATTTTGAACGGTGCCGAGGGAGCTTGCTCCCGTTGGGCCGGTCCGACGCCTCGGGCGCAGCGGCCCCTTTTATGAGCGCTCCGCAGCTCAAGCGGAAGCAAGCTCCCTCGCCACAAAAGATCTCGTCCAAAAAATTTTCACCACCCCAAGGTTTCTTTCAAAAAAGGAATCGTCAGCTTGCGCTGGGCCTGGAGCGATGCCTGGTCGAGGCGTTCGAGCAATTCGAACAATGCGCTCATGCTGCGCGTGCCGCGGGTGAGGATGAAATGACCAACCTCGTCGGTCAGGTGCAGGCCACGTCGCGAAGCACGCAGTTGCAATGCCCGTAGCTTGTCCTCATCGGAAAGCGCACGCATCTGGAAAATCAGCGCCAGGGTCAGGCGCGATTTCAGGTCCGCCAGCTTCACCGGCAATTCCCGTGGCGAGGTCGATGCGGCGATCAACAGGCGTCGGCCGCTGTCGCGCAGTCGGTTGAACAAATGAAACAGCGCCTCTTCCCAGTCCGCCTTGCCGGCCACGGCCTGCAGGTCATCCAGGCAGACCAGTTCGTACTGCTCGAGGTTGTCGAGGATTTCAACGCCGCGATCCATCAGTTCCGCCAACGGCAGGTAGACGGCCGGCTCGCCCAGCTGCTCGAACCGCAAGCAGGCGGCCTGCAAAAGGTGCGTGCGCCCTACTCCGTCCTTGCCCCAAAGGTATATCAGGCTTTCGGTCCAGCCAGCGTCGGCTTCGCAAAGCCGCTCGACATAGCCGAGTGCAGCGGCATTGGCGCCTGGGTAGTAGTTGATAAAGGTGGCGTCATCACGCAGACGCACACCAAGGGGCAGCTGAATCGGTTTCATGCTGACTGAACGGCTCCAAAGGAACCATTAGTGGCCTCTGTGTAAAGTTTGCAAAGTTTATACCCGTGACGCAGACCGCACAATGCGCCGGACCACGAGCAAAATCAAAGGTTTGCAGCGACAAGGGAGCGAAGCGTCAGTTTCCCTGACGCCCCGCCCTGGATTTAACCTACAGTTCAGGGTCTTCAACGCCGCTGTAGATGTCCGAATCCTTGTACAGATCGTGCATATGCCGCACCAGCACCATGATCACCGCCGCCACCGGCAGCGCCAGCAGGATCCCGGTAAAGCCGAACAGCTCGCCCCCCGCCAGGATCGCAAAGATCACCGCCACCGGATGCAGGCCAATGCGATCACCCACCAGCAACGGCGTCAGCACCATGCCTTCCAGGGCCTGCCCGACCATGAACACCGCCACGATACCAACCATGGGATACAGGTCCCCGCCAAACTGGAAGAGTCCGGCGATCAACGCCGCGCCAATTCCAATGACGAACCCCATGTAGGGCACGATGGCCGCCAATCCGGCGATCATGCCAATCAGCAACCCCAGCTCCAGCCCTACCAGCATCAACCCCGCCGCATAAATAAAGCCCAGCGCGACCATGACCAGCAGTTGCCCGCGCACGAACGCCCCCAACACTTCATGGCATTCGCCGGTGAGCGTCATGATGCGTTCTTCACGGTGACGCGGCAGCAGGCTGCGGATCTTGGCCATCATCAGGTCCCAGTCGCGCAGCAGATAGAAAGCTACCACCGGAATGAGCACCAGGTTCGCCAGCCAGCCGATCAACGCCAGGCTCGAAGCCGTGGCCTGGCTCAACACCACGCCGACGATGTCGGTGGTTTGTCCCATATGTTCGCTGATGGCCGCCTTGACCTTGTCGAACTTCCAGAAGCCATCGGCCAGCCCCAGTTTCGACTGCACCCAAGGCACCGCGGTGTGTTGCAGCCAATCAAGCATCTGCGGCGCCAGCTCATACAGGCGCAACAGTTGCTTGGCGAGCATGGGGATCAATACCAGCAACAGGGCACTGACGATCAAGGTGAACAGCGCGAACACCGCCACCACGCCCCACGTCCTGGACAAGCCGAGTTTTTCCAGGCGATCCACCACCGGATCGAACAGATAGGCCAACAGCAGCGCAACCAGGAACGGCGTGAGAATCGGGTGCAGCAAGTAGATAAACGCAATCAGCAGGGCGACCCCACCCAACCAGAACCAACGCCGCGTATCGCCCATGAACCACTCCTGACTCTATAAAGGAAGAAATCCTACCAGCGAAACCGCAGGTTCGGGGTCGGCGCCGGTGTTGGCTGCGCGGGCGAGATTGTTCCATCGGCAGCAGGCTGAGCCACGGCCGGCGGCGCGACAACCTCACCGGCAGGTACTTCCTGGAGTTTCGCCAAGGCCAGTTGTGCCTTCAACTGCTCGGCGCTGCCATTGACCTTGTAGACGATCACGTCGCCTTCGACCCGCTGCAACTGCCCACCGAACGGTTCGAGCAACCGCCCTAGCGCCGCGTAACGTTCGAGGTTCATGCCCTGCACTTCGAGCAATTGTTCCGTCGCCACCCCCGGCTTGGCCACGAAGCGCGGCGCCAGGCGCTGGCTCACCGCCAACATCACGGCGTCGGCCAGTGCGGCAGGATCGCCGCCCTGGGCACTGCCCTGCTCGCGCTGGTCGCCCAGCCACAGGCGCCACGTCGCTTGCCACTGCCCACCCTCTTCCTTGGCGTGGACCGCCAGCAACGCGTCGGAACCATAACGCTCCGACACCTCGCGCAACGGCGCCGGGTCGTTGCCTTCAAGGTTCGGCGCAGTGGCGACAATCTGCTCGCTCAAGTCCGCCAGCGGCAGGTGCAGCGGCAAGCCCCGGTGCTGGGCAGCGCGGCGCAACGGCGTGGCGCTGGCCTGTCCATCCCCCACCAGGCTGGAACCTTCTACCGAGTCGTTGAGCCACCAGCCCAGGATCGAGGGGCGATTCGCGCCCCACAGCGACAACCCCGCCGAACGCAACGCCCGGTCGGTGCTGGCGGGATCGAAATCCACCTGCAGACTTTCCGGCGGGCCGGCGTCGTAGCCATATTGAAGAATGATTTGTTGCGGGTCCTTGCGGATCGCCGCCAGGCCAGGGTTCTGCGCGGCCTTGGCGTCGCCGGTCAGGCGCAGCACCAGGGTATCCAGCGCTCGCAATGTTGCCTGGTTACGCTCGTCCGGTGCCTGGCTGCTGACCGGTTCACGTACCTGATAAAGGTTGTTGAGGGTTTCGGCATGGCTCGCCAGGCTGATCAGCGACAGGCAGCCAACAGACAAGAGTTTGAACAAACGCATGGAAAATTCCCGGACAAAACGGCTGGCACCGGCCGTGTGGAGAAGACTGAGCATGGCTGTGACACGGCGCCCGGCAAAACATTCAGCCGCCCGAGGCAAGTTTCGACACCGTCACAACCACAGTCGCTTACCGCTACACCTTATACAGACGCGCCGTGCAGTACCAACAGAAGAAATATCGGTTTTTTTGGCGGATATGACCCTGCCCGTCGGCGCGAGGATGGCCGCTGCCCCACAAGCCTGATAAAATCGCGCGCCTTCGCAGACCGGCAATGGCTGGGCATCCGGAATAATCGTACATCGGTTATCCAAGGGCCCCGGCGATCGGTCGTTACCCAGAATTCCCCCCTTTAAAGGCCTGGATCATGAGCAAGCAACCTTCCCTGAGCTACAAGGACGCCGGTGTGGACATCGACGCCGGTGAAGCATTGGTCGAACGCATCAAGAGCGTCGCCAAGCGCACTGCGCGGCCGGAAGTCATGGGCGGCCTGGGCGGTTTCGGCGCCCTCTGCGAGATCCCGGCCGGCTACAAGCAACCGGTACTGGTCTCGGGCACCGACGGCGTCGGCACCAAGCTGCGCCTGGCCCTGAACCTGAACAAGCACGACAGCATCGGCATCGACCTGGTGGCCATGTGCGTGAACGACCTGGTGGTCTGCGGCGCCGAGCCGCTGTTTTTCCTCGATTACTACGCCACCGGCAAACTGAACGTCGACACCGCTGCCCAGGTCGTGACCGGCATCGGCGCCGGCTGTGAGCTGTCCGGCTGCTCCCTGGTGGGCGGCGAAACCGCTGAAATGCCTGGCATGTATGAAGGCGAAGACTACGACCTGGCAGGTTTCTGCGTAGGCGTCGTGGAAAAAGCCGAAATCATCGACGGCTCGAAAGTTGCCGCCGGCGATGCCCTGCTTGCCTTGCCTTCTTCCGGCCCGCACTCCAACGGCTACTCGCTGATCCGCAAGATCATCGAAGTCTCGGGCGCGGACATCGAGAACACCCAGCTCGACGGCAAGCCGCTGGCCGACCTGCTGATGGCCCCGACCCGCATCTACGTCAAGCCGCTGCTCAAGCTGATCAAGGACACCGGCGCCGTCAAGGCCATGGCCCACATCACCGGTGGTGGCCTGTTGGACAACATCCCGCGCGTGCTGCCAAAAGGCGCCCAGGCCGTGGTCGACGTGGCGAGCTGGACCCGCCCGGCCGTATTCGACTGGCTGCAGGAAAAAGGCAACGTCGACGAAACCGAAATGCACCGCGTGTTGAACTGCGGCGTGGGCATGGTCATCTGCGTGGCCCAGGAGCACGTCGAGACTGCCCTGAACGTGCTGCGTGACGCAGGCGAACAGCCTTGGGTCATCGGCCAGATCGCCACCGCGGCCGAAGGCGCTGCGCAAGTCGAGCTGCAAAACCTTAAGGCACACTGATGTCCGCACCCTGTGACGTGGTGGTGCTGCTGTCCGGCACCGGCAGTAACTTGCAGGCCCTGATCGACAGCACGCGGACCGGCGACAGCCCGGTCCGTATCCGCGCGGTGATTTCCAACCGCGCAGATGCCTACGGCCTGCAACGTGCCACGGACGCAGGGATCGATACCCGCGTCCTGGATCACAAGGCATACGAAGGCCGCGAAGCCTTCGATGCCGCGTTGATCGAACAGATCGACGCCTTCAATCCGCAACTGGTGGTATTGGCCGGTTTCATGCGCATCCTCAGCGCCGGCTTCGTGCGTCATTACCAAGGCCGCCTGTTCAATATCCATCCTTCGCTGCTGCCCAAATACAAAGGGTTACACACTCACCAGCGGGCGCTGGAGGCCGGAGACACGGAGCATGGCTGCTCGGTGCACTTCGTCACCGAGGAACTCGATGGCGGACCACTGGTCGTACAGGCAGTAATACCGGTAGAGTTGCACGACACGCCGCAAAGCCTGGCGCAACGGGTCCATGCCCGCGAGCACCAGATCTACCCGATGGCCGTGCGTTGGTTTGCCGAAGGCCGGCTGGCCCTCGACGATCGGGGAGCCTCACTGGACGGCCAGTTGCTCGCCGCCAGCGGCCATTTGATTCGATACTAGGAGATTTTATGCGTCGCGCCCTGCTCTTCGCTTGCGCTCTGCTTGCCCTGCCCCTGGCACAAGCGGCAGACCTTCAACCGTTCTCCGCCAGCTACACCGCCGACTGGAAGCAGTTGCCCATGAGCGGCACCGCCGAACGCAGCCTGACCAAAGAGGCCAACGGCATCTGGAAGCTGAGCTTCAAGGCTTCGATGATGATCGCCAGCCTGACCGAAGAAAGCACCCTGACCCTGGACAAGGACACTCTCCTGCCACAGTCCTACCACTTCGAGCGCGGTGGTCTGGGCAAGGCAAAGAAGGCTGATCTGGACTTCGACTGGAACACCAAGATGGTCACCGGCACCGATCGCGGTGACGCGGTGAAGATCCCGCTGAACCGGGGCATGGTCGACAAATCCACTTATCAGCTCGCCCTTCAGCATGACGTCGCGGCCGGCAAGAAAAGCATGAGCTACCAGGTCGTTGATGATGGCGAAGTCGATACCTATGACTTCCGCGTGCTGGGCTCGGAGAAAGTCGACACCAAGGCCGGCCAGATCGACGCGATCAAGGTCGAGCGCGTGCGCGACCCGACACAGAGCAAGCGCATCACCGTGCTTTGGTTCGCCAAGGACTGGGACTACCTGCTGGTACGCCTGCAACAGGTCGAGACTGACGGCAAGGAGTACAACATCATGCTCCAGGACGGCACGGTCAACGGCAAGGCTGTGAAAGGCAGCTGATCCACATCAACAACACGAAGCCCCGCATATGCGGGGCTTTTTTTGTTCGCAATTCCAAGCCCACCACCTACCCCTGTGGGAGCGAGCCTGCTTGGTGACATGAAAACTTCTTCATGAAAAATCACCTGCGACCGAATGCCGCGCACCGCCTGGCCTCCAGGATCGTTGGACTTTCCATGAAAACTTCTTAACGAACCGAGGGATTTACCTAGCACGCTATCAAAATCTATAACAAAACCCTGCACACGCCTTGCTGCAGATAACAGAGATTGGAGCTTGCAAGATGACTGTGAAAGTAACTGAACGCGACGACGCCCACATGTCCCACGAAGGCATTGCCGCCGGCATCCGGATCTGGGATGTGCATCAACAGGATTTGCTGGTGGGGATGTTCCACTCCGAAACGGACGCCCACAGCTATAAGGCCGAGCTGGAGCGAGAGGAACTGCAGCGCTTGCGTGAGACCGCGCAATCCTGAACCACACAAAACACCTGTGGGAGCGAGCTCGCTCGCGATAGCGTTGTATCAGTCAATGTCTCTGTCACTGATATACCGCTATCGCGAGCAAGCTCGCTCCCACAGGTTTTGTGTTTCAGCTCAATGGAATCGCGTCCCGCTTACCACATCAAATCATCAGGAATCTGATAAGCCGCGTACGGATCATCGGCATCGACTTCTTCAGTCTGGGTGTTGAGCTGGACGATGCGCTTGGGATCGCGCTCCTGGATTTTAAGCGCCGCTTCACGCGGGATCACTTCATAGCCGCCGGCGTGGTGGACGATCGCCAGGGAGCCGCTGCTCAGCTTGTTGCGCATCAGCGCGTTGACCGAGATGCGCTTGACCTTCTTGTCATCGACAAAGTTGTAGTAGTCGTCAGTGGTCAGCTTTGGCAGGCGCGAGACTTCAATCAATTGCTTGATCTGCGCCGCACGGGCTTTCTGCTCGGCCTTTTCCTGCTGCTGACGGTTGAGCTCCTGGTCGCGCTTGACCTTTTCGGCCATGGCTTCCTGAGCCGCCCGCTGCTGGGAATCATCCAGTTCGACCTGGCCTTTGTGGGCCAGGCGCTGCTGTTTCTGTTTCTCTTTGCCGACCTGCTTGGCCTGCTTTTGGTTGACCAGCCCTGCTTTGAGCAACTGGTCGCGAAGGGAAAGGCTCATGGTGCTTACTCACTTAGGCAACGGCCTCAGCCGCAGCTGGGCAAATTCTTTTCCTGACGTTTGGCTTCGCCCCACAAGGCGTCCAACTCTTCGAGGGTGCAATCTTCCATGGGACGACGGGTGTCGCGCAATGCCTGTTCGATAAATCGGAACCGTCGCTCGAATTTTGCGTTGGCGCCACGCAGGGCAGTCTCGGGATCGACCTTGAGGTGTCGCGCCAGGTTGACCACGCTGAACAACAGGTCACCCACCTCGTCATTGATGGCAGCCGGATCATTGTCCGCCATGGCTTCGAGCACTTCGTCCAGCTCCTCGCGAACCTTGTCCAGTACCGGCAACGGCCCCGGCCAGTCGAACCCCACCTGTGCGGCACGCTTCTGCAACTTTGCCGAACGGGACAAGGCCGGCAGCGCCGCTGGCACATCGTCGAGCAGCGACAATTGCTCGGGCGCCGACGTCTTTTCAGCTCGCTCCTGTGCCTTGATTTCCTCCCAGCGCTGCTTCACCTGCTCTTCGCTCAGGCGCGGAATATCCACGGGCGCATACAACTCGCCGGTGGGAAACACGTGGGGATGGCGACGGATCAGCTTGCGGGTGATGCTGTCGACCACGCCGGCGAATTCGAAACGGTTCTCCTCCCGGGCCAACTGGCTGTAATACACCACTTGGAACAGCAGGTCGCCCAACTCACCCTGCAAATGATCAAGATCGCCACGCTCGATCGCGTCAGCCACTTCATACGCTTCTTCCAGGGTATGGGGAACGATGGTGGCGTATGTTTGCTTGATGTCCCAGGGGCAACCGTACTGCGGGTCCCGCAGCCGGTTCATCAGGTGGAGCAGGTCTTCGAGGCTGTACATCAATCCGTCCCGTCACAAAAAAACATGTGGGAGCGAGCTCCCACATCAACCAAGACAACCAGCGATCAGCCCGGCGTCCGATTACGCCGGGTCTCGATGATGTTCGGCAACTGGGAAATCCGCCCCAGCAACCGCCCCAACGCGTCCAACCCCGGAATCTCGATGGTCAGGGACATCAGCGCGGTGTTGTCTTCCTTGTTCGAGCGGGTATTCACCGCGAGCACGTTGATGCGCTCGTTGAGCAAAACCTGGGACACGTCACGCAGCAAGCCGGAACGGTCGTAGGCGCGGATGACGATGTCCACCGGATAAGTGAGCACCGGCACCGGGCCCCAGCTGACCTGGATGATCCGTTCCGGTTCGCGACCCGCCAATTGCAGCACTGACGCACAGTCCTGGCGGTGGATACTCACGCCGCGACCCTGGGTGATGTAGCCGACGATCGCATCCCCCGGCAGCGGCTGGCAGCAACCGGCCATCTGGGTCATCAGGTTGCCCACGCCCTGGATCTGGATGTCGCCGCGTTTGCCCGGCTTGTAGCCGGTGGCCTTGCGCGGAATCAGCTCCAGTTGCTCGTTGCCCCGCTCCGGCTCCACCAGCTGCTGGGCCAGGTTGACCAGTTGCGCAAGGCGCAGGTCGCCGGCACCAAGGGCGGCGAACATGTCCTCGGCGGTCTTCATGTTGGCCTTTTCGGCCAGCTTGTCGAAGTCCACCTGCGGCAGGCCCAGGCGACTCAGCTCACGCTCGAGCAAGGTCTTGCCGGCGGCGACGTTCTGGTCGCGGGCTTGCAACTTGAACCAATGGACGATTTTCGCCCGTGCCCGCGAGGTGGTGATGTAGCCCAGGTTCGGGTTCAACCAGTCGCGGCTCGGCGTGCCGTGCTTGCTGGTAATGATCTCGACCTGCTCACCGGTTTGCAGGCTGTAGTTGAGCGGCACGATCCGCCCGTTGATCTTGGCGCCACGGCAGTTGTGGCCGATCTCGGTGTGCACCCGGTAGGCGAAATCCAGCGGCGTCGCGCCTTTGGGCAAGTCGATGGCATGGCCGTCAGGCGTGAAGATGTAGACCCGGTCCGGTTCGATATCGACCCGCAATTGCTCGGCGAGGCCGCCGATGTCGCCCAGTTCCTCGTGCCATTCCAGCACTTGGCGCAGCCAGGAGATTTTTTCTTCGTAATGGTTGGAGCCGGACTTGACGTCGGTACCCTTGTATTTCCAGTGGGCACAGACCCCCAGCTCTGCTTCCTCGTGCATGGCGTGGGTGCGGATCTGCACTTCCAGCACCTTGCCCTCCGGGCCGATCACGGCGGTGTGCAACGAGCGGTAGCCGTTTTCCTTGGGGTTGGCGATGTAGTCGTCGAATTCCTTCGGGATGTGCCGCCACAACGTGTGGACGATACCCAGCGCGGTGTAGCAGTCGCGCATTTCAGGGACCAGCACGCGAACGGCGCGAACGTCGTAGATCTGGCTGAATTCCAGGCCCTTGCGCTGCATTTTTCGCCAGATGGAATAGATATGCTTGGCCCGGCCGCTGATATCGGCTTCCACGCCTGTGGCCTGCAGCTCTTCGCGCAACTGGGTCATGACGTCGGTGATGAAGCGTTCGCGATCCAGGCGTCGCTCGTGCAGCAACTTGGCGATCTGCTTGTACTGGTCGGGCTCCAGGTAGCGGAAGGACAAATCCTCCAGCTCCCACTTGATGTGACCGATACCCAGTCGATGAGCCAGCGGCGCGTAGATGTCGAATACTTCCCGGGCAACCCGATTGCGCTTCTCGTCGTCGGCGGATTTCACGGCGCGGATCGCGCAGGTACGCTCGGCGAGCTTGATCAGCGCGACACGCACGTCGTCGACCATGGCAACGAGCATCTTGCGCAGGTTTTCCACCTGGCCCTGGGTGCCCAGCACCATGGACTGCCGCGGACTGAGGCTGGCGCTGATTGCCGCCATGCGCAGCACACCGTCGATCAGCTTGGCGACCACGGTGCCGAAGCGCTGGCTGACGACCGGTAGTTGGATCTGCCCTTCGCGCACGCCGCGGTACAGTACCGCGGCGACCAGCGAATCCTGGTCCAGCTTGAGGTCGGCGAGGATCTCGGCGATCTCCAGGCCCGTCTGGAAACTCGAGGTGCCTTCGGACCACAGGTTCTTCGCCGCATTGTGTTGCTGCTCCGCCTCGCGAGCGAACTCGCAAGCGGCCTTCAAGGCTTCGCGATCCAGTGCCGTGTCGATACTGACCGCGTGATCGAGCCAAGCCTCGAGATTGATACTGCCGTCAGTGTTGATCGGCTGGTGTGCTCTCACCTGTACCATCTTTACTTACCTTCCCTACGACGCAGATTCAATGCGTCAACATCGCTGACCTTCGTTGCCCGTGTTTCCGCCCAGGGCCGTGGCGGAGTGCACGAACGGGTCAGTCGGACAAGCCATCCTGGCTCGCTTCAAATAACGCCATGGCCTCGACATGCGCCGTCTGAGGAAACATATCGAGAATCCCGGCACGTTTTAACCGGTAGCCCTGCTTGGTCAATTCGACCGTGTCCCGCGCCAAAGTTGCCGGGTTGCACGATACATAAACCAACCGTCTGGCACCCAGGGATGCCAACTTGCGCACCACCTCGAAAGCACCGTCACGGGGTGGGTCCAAGAGTACCGCAGAAAAGCCTTCGCCGATCCATTCGGCACCCGCCAACGGCTGGGATAAATCGGCCTGAAAAAAAGCAGTGTTATGCAAATTGTTGCTGACGGCGTTGGCCGCGGCACGGTCGACCATGGTTTGCACGCCTTCCACCGCCACCACCTCGCGCACGCTTTTGGCCAGTGGCAAGGCAAAGTTGCCCAGGCCGCAGAACAGGTCCAGCACCCGCTCTTCGGAGCGAGGCGCTAGCCATTGCAAGGCCTGGGCGACCATCGCTTCGTTGACGGCGGCGTTTACCTGGATGAAGTCCCCTGGCCGGTAAGCCAGGTCCAGGTCCCAGGTTTCCAGGCGATAGCCCAGGGAGCGTCCCGGATCGACCGGTTGCGGCTCGCCTTCGCCATGCAGCCACAGTTGGGCTTCGTGGAACGCACAAAAATCCTTGAGGATCGTCAGGTCGGCTTCCGACAGTGGCGCCATATGCCGCAACAGCAGCGCGAGGGACGAGCCGGCGAACAATTCCACATGGCCCAGCGCCTGGGGCTTGCCCAGGCGACGAAGCATCTGGGGCAAGCGGCTCATGATCGGTTGCAAGGGCTGTACCAGCACCGGACATTGGTCGATGGCGACAATTTCCTGGCTGCCGACGGCACGCAAACCCACTTCGAGCTTCTTCGCTTTCTGATCCCAACGCACTGCCACGCGGGCTCGACGCCGGTAGCCAAACTCCGGCCCGCTCAAGGGCTCGGCCCATTCTTGCGGCTCAACGCCCGCCACCCGTGACAGCTGCTCGGCGAGCATGCGCTGTTTAAGGGCGAGTTGTTCGTTGTGGGGCAGATGCTGCACGCTGCATCCACCGCAGCGACCGGCATGGACACACGGCGCGGCACGACGCAGCTCGCTGGGCGAAAACACCCGTTCAGTGCGGGCCTCGACCACCTTGCCGTGGGCACCGAGCACCCGCGCCTCGACTTCTTCACCGGCCAGGGCGCCGATGACAAACCAGGTGCGCCCGTCGACAAACGCAATGCCCCGGCCATCGTTGGCCAGGCGTTCGATGGTCAAGCGCTGCTTTTTACCGGTGGGCACTTGCGGGGCCCGGCTTCCGCCGCTGGGCTGGAAGCGCAAGCCTCTTTCTTGTTTGGCCATCAGTTGGGCGCGTCGAAAATGCCGGTCGACAGGTAACGGTCGCCACGGTCGCAGATGATCGCGACGATCACCGCATTCTCGACTTCCCGGGACAGGCGCAGCATGCCCGCCACGGCACCGCCCGAAGACACGCCGCAGAAGATGCCTTCTTCTCGCGCCAGGCGCCGGGTCACGTCCTCGGCTTCGCTCTGGGCCATGTCGATGATGCGGTCCACGCGGTCGGCCTGGTAGATCTTCGGCAGATACTCTTCGGGCCAGCGGCGGATGCCGGGGATGGCCGAGCCTTCCATTGGTTGCAGGCCAACGATCTGCACGTTCGGGTTCTGTTCTTTCAAATAGCGCGACGTGCCCATGATGGTGCCGGTGGTGCCCATCGAGCTGACGAAATGGGTGATCGTGCCGTCGGTCTGGCGCCAGATCTCAGGGCCGGTGGTGGTGTAGTGGGCTTCTGGATTGTCGCCGTTGGCGAACTGATCCAACACTTTGCCACGCCCCTCGGCCTGCATGCGTTCGGCCAAGTCCCGGGCGCCCTCCATGCCTTCTTCCTGGGTTACCAGGATCAATTCGGCGCCATAGGCTGTCATCGCGGCCTTACGCTCGGCGCTGGAATTGTCGGGCATTATCAGGATCATCTTGTAGCCCTTGATCGCCGCCGCCATCGCCAGGGCGATGCCGGTATTGCCAGACGTCGCCTCGATCAGCGTATCGCCGGGCTGGATCTGGCCCCGCAACTCGCCGCGGGTGATCATCGACAGCGCCGGTCGGTCCTTGACCGAACCCGCCGGGTTATTCCCTTCGAGCTTGAGCAAAAGCGTATTGCTGGTCGCGCCAGGCAGGCGCTGCAGGCGAACCAGCGGAGTGTTGCCGACGCAATCGGCGATGGTTGGGTACTGCAAAGTCATGGCGTATTCGCAATCCGGACTGCGGGGGCGCCTATCATACCGGCAAACCGGGCGAGGCCATATCACGCAAAGTGAGGGGGTTATGGCTTATGGGAATAAGCCTTTAGGAATCGGTGCAGTCCCGTGGCGAGGGAGCTTGCTCCCGCTGAGTGGCAAAGCCGCCCCAATCGGGACTTCGCGGTATTTCAGGCCGTTTGTAAGGGGCCACTTCGCGCCCCAGCGGGAACAAGCTCTCTCGCCACGTCGGCGGTGTGCGGCTCAACGGCCAGCAGCCGCAGATTCAAGCGCAACCCTTTCACGCCATTGTGCGCCCACACCCGCCCGCCTTGGCGCTCCACCGCGTTGCGAGCGATGCTCAACCCCAATCCAAACCCGCCGTTCCCTGGCCGGGAGCCATCCAGGCGGATGAACGGATCGAAGATGCGGTTGAGATCCTGCTCGGCCACGCCGCCGCCTTCATCTTCCAGCCACAGCAGCCAGAACCCATCCTCACGCCGACCATCCAGGCGCACAATGCCGCCGGGCGGTGAATGGCGAATAGCGTTACGCAGGATGTTTTCCAAGGCCTGAGCCAAAGTATTGAGGTTGCCTTGCACCCAGCAGCTGGCGTCGACGGCGCATTGCAACTGGCTCGCCGGCCAGCCGGTTTCGTAGCAGGCGTTTTCGGTGAGCATTTCCCACAGCGCCTGGACCTGGATCGCCTCGGCGGGCAACGGCGCCCGGTCGGTATCGAGCCAGGCCAGTTGCAAGGTGTCTTCGACCAGCCCCTGCATGCAGTCGACTTCCCGGGCGACGCGCTCGCGCAGGCGAATCAGGTCCTGCTCACTGTCGCCCGCCACCCGCAAGCGACTCAAGGGCGTGCGCAATTCATGGGACAGGTCTCGCAGCAGTTGCTGTTGCAAGGCGACGGTGGATTGCAGGCGTTCGGACATTTGATCGAAAGCGCGGCCCAGTTCGCCCAGTTCGTCGGCTCGATCGGTGGTACGGGCAGGCAGGCGCACGTTCAACTGATCGGCGCGCCAGGCATTGGCCTGTTCGCGCAGCTGATTGAGCGGCACCACCAGCAAGCGATACAGCCCGACACACAGCAGCAGGGTAAACAGCCCAGGAATGACGCCGTTGGTGATCACGCGCCAGAACACTCGATAACGTCCTGGCAGGAAACGCTCGGGCAGTTCGATCACCAGGCTGCCGATCGATGGATTCTCTGGGAAAGGCACCCGCAACCACGGCCGTCCCTTTTTGTGGATGGGCCAATCGAGGCCGCGCAGAAAGGTGAGGCGCTCGATTTCCCTGTCCGTGAGCGGGTGTTCGCTCAGTGACTGCAAGTCACCGCCAATCACCCCTACCCAGCTCGCTTCACGGTATTGCATAGCGTAGACCCATTGATCGACGCCCGCGCTTCCATCGGTCAGCCACGCCTGCTCAGCTTCGGCGGCGTAACGCGTGAGGGTGCCGCGGGCTTCGTCCGACAGGAACTGATTGCGCACTTCCATGTAGCGCCCCCAGGACCAGCTCAGCCAGATCATCAGCAAGCAGAACGCTACCAGCAGGCATGCCAGCTTCCAGAAAAGCGAGTGCCTGCCGGGCAGGTCAGACCACTTCATCGACAACACTCAAGACATAGCCTTTGCCCCACACCGTGCGCAATTCGCGCTGGGTATAGCCGATGGCCTTGAGCTTGCGACGTATCTGGCTGACATGCATGTCCAGGCTGCGATCGTGGGGGGCGTAACCGCGCTGTAACACGTGCTGGTACAGGAAGGCCTTGCTCAACACTTCTTCGCCACTGCGGTGCAGCACGTCCAGCAAGCGATATTCGCTGCGCGTCAACCCCGCCCATTGTCCCTGGACCTGCACATCGCTGCGCTCTTCGTCGAAACCCAGATCCTGGCTCTGGCGCAGGATCGCCACCTGGGCCGGACGTCGGTCCAGCGCGACTCGCCGCAGGATGGCCTCGATGCGCACCCGTAGCTCCACCATGCTGAAGGGCTTGGGCAAGTAGTCGTCAGCACCAAGGCGAAAGCCACTGATGCGATCCGCTTCGGCGCCCAGCGCGGACATCAGCAACACCGGCGTCGCCTGGCGCTTGCGCAAATGCGTCAACACCGCGAGACCGTCCAGGCCGGGCAGCAGGATGTCCATCAACACGACGTCAAAAGCCTGCCGGCAGGCGATATCCAGGCCTTCCTGGCCGTTCTGGCACCAAGTGACGTCGAACCCGCTGCGGCCCAGATGCTCATGAACATAAGCACCCAGTACGGGGTCGTCTTCTATGGAAAGGATACGGGGCGGCACGGCGGCGTGGGGGCTCATCAGTTTCTGCAAATAATTCTCAGTTGAGCAATTATTCAAGATCGCTTCCCTACAGGCAACCGCCGCGTATCGCCCCGCTCAATCCTGGCAGCGACGCGGATGCACGGCGACATGAATTTTACGGAGAAGGCTCGCCTGCAAATCGCTACACTGCGCAGGTGTTGCGTGCCGGATGCGCGCAAAGCTCAATCAGACCGCTGGATGCAGGAGACAAGGTGTGCTCAAGAAACTGGGAATCAAAGGCCGTGTGCTGTTGCTGACCCTGTTGCCAACCAGCCTGATGGCGCTGGTTCTGGGCGGCTATTTCACCTGGATGCAGCAATCGGACCTGCATGCCCAACTGCTGCAAAGGGGCGAAATGATCGCCGAACAGTTGGCGCCGCTCGTCGCCCCCGCCCTTAGCCGCCAAGACACCGAACTGCTGGAGCGCATCGCCACCCAGTCCCTCGAGCAAGCCGATGTCCGGGCCGTGACCTTCCTGGCCCCCGACCGCGCTCCGCTGGCCCACGCCGGCCCGACCATGCTCAACCGGGCACCGGAAGGCAACAGCAGTCAACTGCTGCAACGCACCGGCAACGACGCCACCCGCTACCTGCTGCCGGTGTTCGGCAAGCACCGCAACCTGGCCGGCGAACTGATCCCCGAAGAGGCCGACCGCCTGCTGGGCTGGGTCGAGCTGGAGTTGTCCCACAGCGGCATGTTGCTGCGCGGTTACCGCAGCCTGTTCGCCAGCCTGCTTCTGATCGCCGCCGGGCTGGGATGCACCGGGCTATTGGCCTTGCGTATGGGCCGCACCATCAACCGTCCGCTGAGCCAGATCAAGCAGGCCGTGGCGCAGCTCAAGGATGGGCACCTGGAAACCCGCCTGCCACCGCTGGGCAGTCAAGAGCTGGATGAATTGGCGTCGGGCATCAATCGCATGGCCGGGACCTTGCAGAACGCCCAGGAGGAATTGCAACACAGCATCGACCAGGCCACCGAAGACGTGCGCCAGAACCTGGAAACCATCGAGATCCAGAACATCGAGCTGGACCTGGCCCGCAAGGAAGCCCTGGAAGCGAGCCGGATCAAATCCGAGTTCCTGGCGAACATGAGCCATGAGATTCGCACGCCGCTCAACGGCATCCTGGGTTTCACCCATCTATTGCAAAAAAGCGAACTGACCCCGCGCCAGCTCGACTATCTGGGCACCATCGAAAAATCCGCCGACAGCCTGCTGGGCATCATCAACGAAATCCTCGACTTCTCGAAGATCGAGGCCGGCAAGCTGGTGCTCGACAGCATCCCGTTCAACTTGCGGGACCTGTTGCAGGACACCCTGACCATCCTCGCCCCCGCCGCCCATGCCAAGCAATTGGAATTGGTGAGCCTGGTCTACCGGGACACGCCGCTGTCGCTGGTGGGCGACCCGCTGCGTCTCAAGCAGATCCTCACCAACCTGGTGAGCAACGCCATCAAGTTCACCCGGGAAGGCACCATCGTCGCCCGCGCGATGCTCGAAGACGAGCACGAAGACAGCGTGCAGCTGCGCATCAGCATCCAGGACACCGGTATCGGCCTGTCCAGCCAGGACGTTCGCGCGTTGTTCCAGGCGTTCAGCCAGGCCGACAACTCCTTGTCCCGGCAACCCGGCGGCACCGGGCTGGGCCTGGTGATTTCCAAGCGGCTGGTGGAACAGATGGGCGGCGAGATCGGCGTGGACAGCACGCCAGGCGAAGGCTCGGAGTTCTGGATCAGCCTGCGCCTGCCCAAGACCCGCGACGACGCCGAGGATCTCCCCGGCCCGCCGTTGCTGGGCCGGCGGGTGGCCGTCCTGGAAAATCACGAGTTGGCGCGCCAGGCTTTGCAGCACCAGCTCGAAGACTGTGGCCTGCAAGTCACGCCGTTCAACACGCTGGAGAACCTGACCAACGGGGTCACGGTTGCTCACCAGACCGAACAGGCCATCGACCTGGCGGTGCTCGGCATCACCAGCAACGACATGCCACCCGAGCGCTTGAACCAGCACATCTGGGACTTGGAACACCTGGGCTGCAAAGTCCTCGTGCTGTGCCCTACCACCGAACAAACGCTGTACCACCTCTCCGTCCCGAACCCCCACAGCCAATTGCAGGCCAAGCCGGCCTGCACGCGCAAGTTGCGGCGGTCGCTTTCCGACCTGGTCAACCCCCGCCCAACGCGCAACGAACCCAATGAACCGGTCGCCAGCCGAGCGCCAAAGGTGCTGTGCGTGGACGACAACCCGGCGAACCTGCTGTTGGTGCAAACCCTGCTCGAGGACCTGGGCGCCCGGGTGCTGGCGGTGGAAAGCGGGTACGCCGCGGTCGAGGCGGTGCAACAGGAAACCTTCGACCTGGTCCTGATGGATGTGCAGATGCCCGGCATGGACGGTCGCCAGAGCACCGAGGCGATCCGCCAATGGGAAAGTGGGCGGCATTGCACACCGCTGCCGATCGTCGCCCTCACTGCCCACGCCATGGCCAACGAAAAACGCGCCCTGCTGCAAAGCGGTATGGATGACTACCTGACCAAGCCCATCAGCGAGCGGCAGCTGGCCCAGGTCGTGCTCAAATGGACCGGCCTGGCCTTGCGCAACCAGGTGCCGGACCGGGGCGCGGACGCCCATCGCAGCGGTGAGTTGCTGGTGCTCGATCATGAAGAAGGCCTGCGCCTGGCCGCCGGCAAGGCCGACTTGGCGGCGGATATGCTGGCGATGCTGCTGGCATCCCTCGAAGCCGACCGGGAGGCGATTCGCCAGGCCAGCGAAGCCAACGATCACAACGCCCTGATCGAGCGGGTCCACCGCCTGCACGGTGCCACGCGCTACTGCGGCGTACCGCAACTGCGCGCCGCCTGCCAGCGCAGCGAAACCCTGCTCAAGCAGAAGGATCCGAAGGCCGCGGCGGCCCTGGAAGACCTGGAGCTGGCCATCAATCGCCTGGCCAGCGAGGCTCGCATCAGTGCCTGACCCACGAAGCGTTGGCCGCCATCGCCACGACCACACTGGATAACATCGCAGCCTGGGCCGCCGGCGCGCCGCAGAACCTGATAGCTAGCTGTCTCGCCTTTCTGTGGAGTGAGCTTGCTCGCGATAGCAATGGATCAGCCAGCTTTGAAGTGACTGACACACCTCTATCGCGAGCAAACTCACTCCCACAGTGGATGGAGTTTCGTCGGCCAACCTTTCATCGAGTCCATGCCCCAGCCATGCCCCGTGCTAGCATGTCGCGCCTATTTGGAGGACCCATGGCCGAACACGATTTTCGCTACACCCTGATGAACCCGCAGCACACCTTGACCGAGGTCCGCGCCCTGGCGCCAGGCCGTTACCAGGTCACTGGCAATGGCGGTTCGATCCAGGCCAACGACGTATTGCTCGTGACCCTCAAGGGCAGCAAGGACCTGTCCATGCGCCTGACCGTGGACACCGTTCGCCATCTGCTCAAGCCAATGGGCCAGTGGACCGCCATGACTACCGGCCCGGTATTCGGCGAACTGGCGATCCACACCTGGCAGGTCAATTGCGACCGCTGCACCAAGGAACTGAGCTTCGAATTCGCCGTCGATGCCAAGCTCGGCACCAAGGCCCAGAAACCGGCCGCCACCGCGCGCATTGCCGAGTTGGGCTGGCAGACGGTCGGCGAGAAGCATCTGTGCCCCCAATGCCAGGAAGCCGCTTGATGAAACGCCTGTTCCTGGCCACGCTGGTCGGCGCTGGCCTGATGGGTTGCGCCGCCGATCCGGTGCAGCTGCAGCAAAACCGCAGCTATATTCTTGAATGGATCGGTGAGCGGCCATTGATGGACTACAGCCACCTGACCATCACCCTCGGCGATGATGGCCGGGCCTATGGCAATGCCGGCTGCAACCATTGGTTTGCGCCCTACACCCTGGAAGGCGACCGGCTGAGTTTCGGCAAGATCGGCAGCACCCGCAAACTCTGCCCCCCGGCAGTGATGGAGCAGGAGACGCGATTCTTGCAGGCGCTACAGAAAGTCGAACGCTGGGATGTTTCCCCCATCGAACAGATGCGTTTCTGGCCCGCCCAGGGCAAGCCGCTGCGCTGGTGGTTGGAGGAAGGCTGAGGCCTTGCCTGACCAGGCAGTGGCGAGGGACTCGCTCCCTCGCCACTGAACCCCGCTATTTCAGCGCCTGCAACGCCTCCAGCTTCGCCATCACCGCCGCCGCCGTCTGCTCCCCAAGCAATTGCTCACGCACCTTGCCCTGGTTATCGATGATGTAGGTCACCGGCAATCCTTCGCTGCGAGGGATATCGAAGAATTCGGCCGGGTCCTGGGCCAATACGCTGAAGCGAATCCCCATTTTTTCGCTGGCGCTCCTGAGCTCTTCACCCTGTACCTGATCGAAGTTGACACCGAACACGCCCACGTTTCGACCCTCGAGCTGTTCGGCGAGCGCGTTGAATTCCGGAATTTCAGTGCGGCAGGGTGCGCACCATTCGGCCCAGTAATTGAGCACCACCCATTGTTTGTCCAACCGCTTCGAAGCGATCGGCTGGCCGTTCTGGTCCACCCCATAATCGTTTCCACAGCCGGCGAGCAATAGAATGCCGAAAAAAGCCAGTGCCGCCGCCAATCGCCTTGTCATGTGCCAATCCTTGTCTGAAATGTGAACGCTGGCCGCCCATCACGTGCTAGGCGCCGCGCTGCACAGTAGAATAGCCGCCACCTTACGCAAGATGCGACCTGCTCATGACTGATCTGACGCTTTATCACAACCCGCGCTGCTCCAAATCCCGCGGTGCGCTGGAACTGTTGGAGGCCCGCGGCCTGACGCCCACCGTCATTCGTTATCTGGAAACCCCGCTCGACGCCGAGCAGCTCAAGGCCTTGCTGGGCAAGCTTGGCATCAGCGCGCGGCAATTGCTGCGCACCGGCGAGGACGAGTACAAGGCGCTGGACCTGGCCAACGAGAACCTGGGCGAGAACGATCTGATCGCTGCCATCGTCGCCCATCCAAAGCTCATGGAACGGCCGATCCTCGAAGCCGGCGACAGAGCCGTGATCGGCCGTCCGCCGGAAAAGATTCTGGAGATCCTGCCGTGAGCACGCCGTACATCCTGGTGTTGTATTACAGCCGCAGCGGCTCTACCAACGAAATGGCCCGGCAGATTGCCCGGGGCGTCGAGCAGGCCGGCCTGGAAGCGAGGTTGCGTACGGTGCCGGCGATCTCCGCCGAGTGCGAGGCGGTGTCGCCGGACATTCCGGAACAAGGCCCGCTGTACGCCACGCTCGATGACCTGAAAAATTGCGCCGGCCTGGCCCTCGGCAGCCCGACCCGTTTCGGCAACATGGCCGCGCCGCTGAAATACTTCCTCGACGGCACCAGCAACCTTTGGCTCACCGGAGCCCTCGTCGGCAAGCCCGCCGGCGTGTTTACCTCCACCGCGAGCCTGCATGGCGGCCAGGAAACCACCTTGTTGTCGATGATGCTGCCACTGCTGCATCACGGCATGCTGATCACCGGCCTGCCCTACAGCGAGTCGGCCTTGATCGACACCCAGGGCGGCGGTACGCCCTACGGGCCGAGCCACCATGCTGGCGCCGATGGCAAAAGCGGCTTGAACGAACACGAAGTTGCCTTGTGCCGCGCCTTGGGATTGCGCCTGGCGAAAACCGCCCTGTTGCTGGAGAACGGCCGTGGCTAAGAAGCCGAAAATCCTGCCGCCCATCCAATGGCTGGAGCCACGCGTACGCATCGCCCGCGCCGTCAGCCTGCTGTGCTTTTTCGGCTTGGTGGGGTTGCTCAGCGCGTATTACCTGCTCATCGCCGACCTGCACGGCGCGCGCCCGTGGGTGATTTTGCTGATCGAATTGGTACCCCTGCTGATCCTCGCGCCGGGCATGCTCAGCGGCAGCGCCCGCGGGCATTCCTGGATGTGTTTCGTGGTCAATCTGTATTTCATCAAGGGCGCCCTGGCCGCCTACGATCCGAACCGGCATGTGTTCGGCTTGCTGGAAATGGCAGCGAGCGTGGCGGTGTTCTGCTCGGCGTTGCTGTACGTACGCTGGCGGTTTCAGTTGAATCGGCGGTTGGCTGGCGAAGGCGATATCGCCGCCTGATACGCCGCCTTCGCGAGCAGGGCTCGCTCCCACAGTGGACTTGTAAACGCCGAAAATCCCCTGTGAAAGCGAGCTTGCTCCGGGCGGCGTTCCGACGATGGCCGCAACTTGGCCTCAATGATTCACTGTGTAAGCCAGCATCATCGAAATCTGTGACATCGGCCGCCCGCCACTCTCTTCATGCCACTGATTGAAAGCTGCCTGCACCGTCGCAAGATCCCGCAGGCTCGTTGGGGCTTTGTCGATGATGTCTTGGGCATTGAGCGCCGCTACCACGTCATAACTGGGCACGAATGTGTCCTTGCCCATCATCCGTAGGAAACGCGGTGCCGACAGGCCGCCCAGTTGATGGCCGTGTTTCTTCAGATAAGTCCACAGGCCCACTATGTCAGTCACAGGCCAGTCGGCGACCAGCGCCCCAAAGCTGCCCTTTTCGTGGGCCACGTCCAGGATCAACTGCGCGTTGCGCGGCACGCTCTTGAGCTTGCCCAGGTGGCGGATGATCCGCGCGTCCTGCATCAGCCGCTCCAGGTGCTCGGCGCCCATCAGCACGACTTTCTCCGGATCAAATTTGAAGAACACCTCTTCAAACGCCGGCCACTTGGCGTCAACCAGGCTGTGCTTGAGCCCGGCGCGAAACACCCGCAGGGCCATGGTCGAGAGGTAGCGGTCGTCGCTGATCTTGCGCAGTTGCGCCGGGGTCTTGGGTACAGGCAGGTGGGCTTCCAGTTCAGCCGCCGAACCGAAGCGGTTCAGACAATACTCGTGCAGCCACTTGTAATCGCGCATGCCCTCTCCTGGTATTGAAAAAGAAACGGCGCTCGCAAGCGCCGTGGATAAAACCGGTTGGCAACCTTACAGGTTCACCACATTGACGAACCGCGGCGTGGCGTTTTCGTCGATGCGCAGGTTGGTGAAGTCGAACAGGTTGCGGTCCGCCAGTTGCGACGGGATGACGTTCTGCAAGCCGCGGAAAATGCTCTCGGTACGGCCCGGAGTCTTGCGCTCCCATTCCTGGAGCATTTCCTTGACTACCTGGCGCTGCAGGTTTTCCTGGGAGCCGCACAGGTTGCACGGGATGATCGGGAATTGCTTGAAATCCGAATAGGCCTGGATGTCCTTCTCGTTGCAATACGCCAACGGGCGAATCACCACGTTGCGCCCATCGTCGGCCCGCAGCTTGGGTGGCATGGCCTTGAGCGAGCCGTTGTAGAACATGTTGAGGAAAAAGGTCTCGACGATGTCGTCGCGGTGGTGACCCAGGGCCATTTTGGTCGCGCCAATCTCGTCGGCGAAGGTGTAGAGCGTTCCGCGGCGCAAGCGTGAGCACAGCGAACAAGTGGTCTTGCCTTCGGGAATCAGTTCCTTGACCACCGAATAGGTGTCTTTCTCGACGATGTGGTACTCGACGCCCAGCGACTCGAGGTAGGCCGGCAGCACATGTTCCGGGAACCCAGGCTGCTTCTGGTCCATGTTGACCGCGACGATGTCGAACTTGATCGGTGCAACCTTCTGTAAATGCATCAGCACGTCGAGCAAGGTGTAGCTGTCCTTGCCGCCGGACAGGCAGACCATGACCTTGTCGCCGTCCTCGATCATGTTGTAGTCGGCGACCGCCTCACCGGCCAGGCGGCGCAGGCGCTTTTGCAGTTTGTTCTGGTTGACCGTAAGAGTGCCCATGACGCGAAATCCGTGAGGTGTGACGAAAGGCCGGCATTTTACGCAAAAAACTGGCTGTCGGCGAAGGCTGACGACAGGTGCCTTTATGGCGAGGGATTTATCCCCGTCGGGTTGCGCAACCCTGCGCACAGACCTAACGGCGATTAGCGTTCCCGACTACAGCGCGATTTGCTCTAAGCGCCCCATCCCCTTGAGGGCCACTCCTTCCTATACTGCGGCATAAGGTCGCACACACTTACAGACCTTTACTTACCTGGCCAATTGGCCCGTAGGCGCTCCGTCGGGGGGCGATGGCAATAACAAAGGAGTGACTGACTATGATCCATCATGTCGTGGGGCTCTTTACCCACCCTGATCAAGAATGGAAGGAAATCCGTGGCGATCAGGAGGAAAGCATCAGCCACATGTACCTCACCCACACGCTGATCCTGGCGGCCATCCCGGCGGTATCGGCGTTCATCGGTACCACGCAGGTAGGATGGGTCATCGGCAGTCGTCCACCGGTCATGCTCACCCAGGAAAGCGCCCTGTGGATGACCATCATGTCTTACCTGGCCATGTTGGGCGGCGTGGCGGTGATGGGAGCGTTCATCCACTGGATGGCTCGCACCTATGACGCCAACCCGAGCCTGGCCCGCTGCGTCGCGTTCGCCACCTACACCGCGACACCATTGTTTATCGGCGGCTTGGCGGCCCTTTATCCGCACATGTGGCTAGGGATGATCGTCGGCACTGCGGCCATCTGCTACACGGTCTATCTGTTGTACGTAGGGCTTCCGACCTTCATGAACATCCCTCAGGACGAAGGTTTCCTGTTTTCCAGTTCGGTGCTGGCCGTCGGCCTGGTGGTGCTGGTGGCCATCATGGCGTTCACGGTGATTGTCTGGGGGCTGGGCGTGGGCCCGGTCTACACCAATTGAAGGATTGAGGCTCTCCAACAAAAATCGATCTGCCACCACAGGCCGCCGCAAGGCGGCCTTCCTCTGTGCGTGGTTCTGCCTGGACGACCGCTGGGCGCCTCAACGATTCGCAACGGCCAACGCTTGCGGCATACTCGGCTTTCTGGAGACCCGTAAAGCATGCTCGAGCAACTCAATACCCGCGTCGAAGAGTGTTACCAACAAGCCGAATCCTTTTTCAAACGTCCTTTCAAACGTCCGGTGGTCAGCCTCAAGTTGCGCGGCCAGAAGGCCGGTGTCGCGCACCTTCATGAAAATCTGCTGCGCTTCAATCCACAGCTGTACCAGGAGAATGCCGAGGATTTCCTCAAGCAGACGGTGGCCCATGAGGTCGCACACCTGATCGCCCACCAGCTGTTCGGCGACCGTATCCAGGCCCATGGCGAGGAATGGCAGTTGATCATGCGTGGGGTCTACGAACTGCCACCCAATCGTTGCCACACCTACGAGATCAAACGCCGTTCCGCAACCCGGTACATCTACAAATGCCCCTGCGACGGCAGCGACTTCCCGTTCACGGCGCAACGCCACCGCCTGGTGCGCCAGGGCCGGCGGTACTTGTGCCGTAGCTGCCGCAATACCTTGGTGTTCAGTGGGGAGACGCGGGTCGAATAGTGCTTTTTGTAGTGTTTGGACTGGCCTCATCGCGAGCAAGCTCGCTCCCACACTGGATCCGTGGGGCATTAATCCCTGTGGGAGCGAGCTTGCTCGCGATAGGGCCCTGACGGTCGCTACACAACCACCCTGTCACTGCGAAATTGGCTGATCCGCTCCGCACTGAACCCCAACTCCCCCAACACCTGGTCCGTATGCGCCCCCAGCCTCGCGCCGATATGCCGAGGCTCGGGCAGCCCTTCTGAAAACTTCAACGGACAGGCCATTTGCGCCTGAGTCGAACCATCCCCACGGGGCACCTGCTTGACTAGTTCCCGAGCCTGCAACTGCGGATGTCCCACGGCTTCCTCCAGGCTCAACACCGGCTCGACGCAGGCATCGACCCCTGCGAACAAGCGGCGCAGCTCATCGAAGTCATGTTTCTCGAACTCGGCTTGCAGCGCCAGCTTAAGGCCCTGTTGCTGTTCAGGCTTGGGCGATAACCCCTGGACTGCCAGCTCCGGCCGTCCCAACGCCTCGCAGAGGGCCTGCATGAAAGCCGGTTCCAGGCTGCCCACCGACATCCACCGGCCATCGCGTGTACGGTAATAGTCATAGAAGCTGCCGCCGTTGAGCACATGGTTTTCCCACCCCGGCGTCACACCGCAAGCCAGGTAACCGGCGCCAGCCAGTGCGTTCAGGCTGAAGACACAATCGGTCATGCTCACGTCCAGGTGCTGGCCCTGTCCGGTCTGCTGGCGGGCAATCACCGCCGCCAACAGCCCGATCACCCCATGCAAAGAACCGCCGGCGACGTCCGCCACTTGCATCCCCAGCGGCAACGGCCCGCTGTCGACACGCCCGGTGTGGCTCGCCAAACCCGCCAGGGCCAGGTAATTGATGTCATGGCCGGCGCGCTCCTTATAAGGACCGGTCTGGCCATAACCGGTAATCGATACGTAGATCAGCCGGGGATTGATCGCCTTCAGGGCTTCATACCCCAACCCCAATCGCTCCATCACGCCGGGCCGGAACTGCTCCAGCAAGATGTCATGGTCATCCAACAGTCGCTTGATGATTTCCAGCGCCGCCGGTTGCTTGAGGTCCAGGGCCAGGCTGCGCTTGTTGCGGTTGAGGTAGGCATGGCTGGCCGAGACGTCCTGGTCATGGGGCGGCAGAATCCGCAGCAGATCCGGACGGTCCGGCGACTCGATCCGCAGCACCTCGGCGCCCATGTCTGCCAGCAACAGCGAGGCGAACGGCCCCGGCAGCAGGGTCGAGAAATCCAGTACCTTGAGCGATGCCAGTGGGCCTTGCATGGAAAATCTCCGCTTCGGATGTGCATCCAAGACTAGGCAGGGGCTTGCGTTGAGGCAACTACCAAGCGTGTCGTTTAGGCTGACAAATCCGCTCAATCCAGAGGGCCGTCGTGGCGAGGGAGCTTGCTCCCGCTGGGCTGCGCAGCAGCCCCTTGCGTATTACACGAAGCCCCTCAGTGGCAGGTAGATCCTGGGGTCGCTCCGCAACCCAGCGGGAGCAAGCTCCCTCGCCACAAAAAGCACTTCACCCGGAAAGCACGGCCCAACAAAAAACCCGCCGAAGCGGGTTTCTTGTTACGGGCTGAAGCTTACTTGGTTGGCAGCGCGGTTTCGGCCGTTGCAACCGCGTCGTCGTCTTCACGCACGTCGGAGATACCGCGACCACCGGAGGCCAGTTCGGTCTGCAGCTGGTCTTCGTCCAGCTCCTTGACCCACTTGGCGACTACGATCGTGGCAACGGCGTTGCCCACCAGGTTGGTCAGGGCACGGGCTTCGGACATGAAGCGGTCGATACCCAGGATCAGCGCCAGGCCCGCCACAGGCAGATGGCCCACGGCCGACAGGGTCGCCGCCAGCACGATGAAACCACTACCGGTCACGCCGGCAGCGCCTTTGGACGACAGCAGCAGGACCAGCAACAGGGTGATCTGATGCGTGATGTCCATTGGAGTGTCGGTGGCCTGGGCGATGAACACCGCGGCCATGGTCAGGTAGATCGAAGTACCGTCGAGGTTGAACGAGTAGCCAGTCGGGATCACCAGACCCACGACGGATTTCTTGGCACCCAGGCGCTCCATCTTGATCAGCATGCGCGGCAGGGCCGATTCCGAGGAAGAGGTACCCAGCACGATCAGCAGTTCTTCACGGATGTAGCGGATCAGCTTGACCACGCTGAAGCCGTGGGCGCGGCAGATGGCGCCCAGCACCACCAGCACGAAGACCACGCAGGTGATGTAGAAGCAGATCATCAGCTGGCCCAGTTGCACCAGCGAACCGACACCGTAGGCGCCGATGGTGAAGGCCATGGCGCCGAACGCACCGATCGGGGCCAGCTTCATGATCATGTTGATGATGATGAACATCACGTGGGCGAAACGGTCGATGAAGTCCAGCACCGGCTTGCCATAAGAACCCAGGCGATGCAGGGCGAAACCGAAGAGCACCGAGAACATCAGCACTTGCAGGATGTCACCGTTGGCGAACGCGCCGACGATGGTGTTAGGGATCACGTTGAGAATGAAGGCAACGATGCTCTGGTCTTTACCGGCATTGATGAAGCCGGCGATCTTGCTGGTGTCCAGGGTCGTTACGTCGATGTGCATGCCGTTGCCCGGTTGCACGACGTTGACCACGACCAGGCCGATCAGCAGGGCAATGGTAGAGACGATTTCAAAATACAGCAGCGCGTAGCCGCCGGTCTTGCCGACCGACTTCATGTTCTGCATGCCGCCGATACCACTGACGACGGTACAGAAGATGATCGGGGCGATGACCATCTTGATCAACTTGATGAACCCGTCACCGAACGGCTTGAGGGCAACGCCGGTCTGCGGGTAGAAGTGGCCGAGCAAAATGCCGATGGCAATGGCTACGATTACCTGGAAATACAGGGATTTGTACAAGGGCTGACGAGTCGTCATGGCAAACCTTCCTCAAGAGTCCCGTATGACAACATCCACCTGTTGTCCACGACACCTCAATTGCGAACCCTCCTGCACTGGAGGGATTTGTTTTGTCGGCTGCACGGGGCAGACCTGCACAGGACATCGCAAGGCCCGTGCCATTTTTAAGAAATGCCCTACAACCCGCGTCCCATAACGTTTTTGTTTATTCATCGTCGATTAAACAGGTGGCGAAGGATGGCGGATTCCCGCCAAGACTCCATTTCTCACTCCTGGATTTGGCGGATATCCGCCTTGCCCAGCGCAGACGCCCTGCTACCATCGCTCGCCTAACGGACGGATCTATGCCTCATGCGCCAACGCACAATTGCCAGCCATTTCGCCCGCGCAGCCCTGGGTGGCGCGCGCCGGCAAGGCTTTGACTATTCGTCGCTGCTGCAACAGCTGGGCATCAGCCCGGAGTTGCTCGACGAGCCGCGGGCACGCATCGCGCCCGAGCAGTTCGCCCGCCTGTTGCAGGCGCTGTGGGTGGCGTTGGGGGACGAATACCTGGGATTCGGCAGCGCCCCGAGTAAACCGGGGACGTTTGCCATGATGTGTCACACGTTGATCCATTGTCGGACCCTGGGCAAAGCCCTGCAACGCGGCCTGTTGTTCTACAGCCTGTTTCCCGATGCGCCGAGCCTGATCCTGGAGAGCGAAGGCGACCGGGTACGGTTGACCCTGGACGAGTCGACGCTACGCGACCCTGATCACTTCCTGGCGGAAAGCCTGCTGGTCATCTGGCATCGCCTCGGCAGTTGGCTGATCGGCCAACGGATCGGCCTGGAACAGGCCACCTTCAGCTACGCCAAGCCCAGCCACGGCGCAGAATACGACCTGCTGTTCCCTTGCCCGCTGGTCTTCGAGGCCCGACGCAGCAGCTTGTTGTTCCATGGTCGCTACCTGGAAATGCCCTTGCTGCAGGACGAGCGAACCCTCAAGCATTTTCTCGAACGCTCCCCCGCCGACCTGCTGTCGCGCCCAGACGACGGCCACAGCCTGACCAGCCAACTGCGCCGCCTCCTCAGCCGCGACACGGCGCGCTGGCCCGACCTGGACACCGTCGCCGCACACCTGCACATCAGCGCCCAGACGCTGCGCCGGCACCTTCGCGAAGAAGGCACCAGCTTTCAGGAGCTCAAGGATCAGTTGCGGCGGGATATCGCCATCTACCATTTGGGCCGGGCGGATCTGTCGTTGCAGCAGATTGCCGAACAGTTGGGATTCTCCGAGCCGTCGGCGTTTCATCGGGCGTTCAAGAAGTGGACCGGGGTGACGCCGGGGGCTTATCGGGAGTTGGAGAACTGAGGGGGACATCCTGCATCTTTGCTGCATGTACCGATTCCTGTAGCACACTGAAACGCCACTCAAACCACCGGAAAAAGAATCCGAAACGCCGCGCCGCCCAACTCCGAATCCCCCAGGGTCAATCGCGCGCCGTAGCTTTCGATGATGTCCTTGACCACCGCCAACCCGATTCCCTGCCCCGGATGCTGGCGATCCAATCGCTCGCCCCGTTGGAGAATCCGCGCACGCTGGTCCGGTGGCACACCCGGGCCGTCGTCCTCGACGCTCAACTCCGTACCGCCGAGGGTCTGGTGCATGCTGACCCGAACCTCCCCCAGGCATAGCCGATAAGCGTTCTCCAAAAGGTTGCCGAGCATCTCCAGGAGGGCGCCCTGTTCGATCGGCACCTGGCCCTGCTCAGGCAGATCGAAATCGACCCGAACGCGCTTGTCGCGATAGACCTTGTCGAGGGTGTTGCACAGGCTTTGCAGCACTGGACGCAAGGGCACCTGGTGCCGCACCAGACCGCTTTTACGCAGGCTGGCGCGCTGCAACTGATAGCCGATCTGCTGGCTCATGCGTTCGATCTGGGTTTGCAGCACCCACGCCTGTCCACGGTCCTGGGGACGCCGGGCCATGTCTTCGCTGACACCTTGCAACACCGCCAGCGGGGTCTTCAGGCTGTGAGCCAGGTCATCGAGGGAGTCCCGATAACGGCTGCGCTGCTCGCGCTCGCTGTGCAACAGGCGGTTGAGGGAGCCGGTCAGGCGCAACAGTTCGCGGGGGTGGGCGGAGCTGAGGCTTTCGCGGGTGCCTGCTTCGATTTCATCCAGCTCCTGGCTCAGGCGCCGCAAGGCGCGCAACCCCCAGGTCAGGCCGATCCACAACAGCGCCAGCAATACCGCCAGGGCAGCGCCAAACCCCAGGTAAAGATTGTCCCGCAGTCCTTGCAAGGTGACCTCATAGTCGCGCACCGGCTGCAGGGTAACGATACTGAACGCCGCGCTCTGGCCGCCCAACAACTTGACCTCGACGTCATAGACGAAGAACTCCTGGCCGTTATCCTCGCGGATCCGCGCGAACTGGTTGCCCTGCCCGTCGTAGCGCGGCACGTAATTGATGCGCTCTTCCTGGGTCGCCTTCGAACGCCAGACCAGGCGTCCGTCGCGATCATAGATGTAGCCCAACAGCCGGGCATCGGCGAGGTTGTAGCGTTCGTCGGGCAATTGCGCCGGCATCTTCAGTCGATTGTTTTCCACCCGGGCGGCGGAAATCAGCGTGGTCACATCCGACGCCAGGCGTTGCTCGATGGATTCCTGCAACGCCAGGCTGAACGCGCCTTGCATCGCCGGCAGCAACGCCAGCATGAACAACACCGCCAGGGTCATGGCGGACAGCATCAAGCGCAGCCGCAGGGAACGAATCACTGGCAGCGCTCGTTGAACAGGTAACCCAGGCCCCGCACGGTGTCGATCGGCTTGAAGCCGGCCGGGGCTTCCAGTTTGCGGCGCAAGCGGCCGACCAACACTTCGATGACATTGGGATCGCGCTCGTCGTCATCCGGGTACAGCTGCTCCATCAAGCGGTCCTTGGCGACGACCTGCTGGTGATGGCGCATCAGGTATTCGAGGATGCGGTATTCGTAGGCCGTCAGCGCCAGCGGTTCTTCATCGAGGGACGCCTGCTTGCGGTTGAGGTCGAGCAGCAATGGCCCGGCGACGATGGTCGACTGGGTGAAACCGCTGGAGCGGCGCAGCAGGGCGTTGAGCCGGGCCTCCAGCTCTTCGAACTGGAACGGCTTGACCACATAGTCGTCGGCCCCGGCGGCGAGGCCTTCGACCTTGTCCTGCCAGTTGCCGCGGGCGGTCAGGATCAGGATCGGGAAGGACTTGTCCTGGGAACGCAGGCGGCGAATCAGTTCCAGGCCGCTGATGCCCGGCAGGCCCAGGTCGATCACCGCCAGGTCATGATTGAACTCGCGGACCTGATACATGGCCTCTTCGGCATTGGCCACGGCCTGCACCACATGGCCGCTGTCGGTGAGACGGGTTTGCAGGTGATGACGCAACAGCGCTTCGTCTTCGACAACCAATAGTTTCATGGGCCTCTCCCAGGCGATTCAAGACAGCAGGTATCGAAAAAGGCGCCGGGTCGTCTTGGGCCGACCCGGCTGCACGTCTCCATTGCCTGCCGCCTAGAACGTGTAGTTCGCGGACAGGTAAGTCTGGGCGCTGCTGGTCAGGTCCAGGGAGCCGACCTTCGCGCCCCCGTGCGGGCTCATCTCAGTGCTGGCATTGCTGCGCAGGTAACGGTACCCCAGTTCCACCGAGGTGTTTCGCGAAATTTGTTGCAGGACGCCGCCCTGCAAGCCAACGGCGTAGCCGATGTCGGTGTCGCGGCTGAAGCCCGGGGAGTCCTGGGTCAACTTGGTCAGCCCCGCCGTGCCCCCCCCGAACAATTTGGTGCTGCTGGTCACTGGATAAAACACATCGTAGCTACCCAGCAGGTTTTCCTGGCGCAGCTTGATGCCGTTGTGGCTGCCCGACACGTTGTCATAGGTGGCGTAGTAGCGGCCTTGATCGTTCTGCCGGCCCAGGCGCAGGCCGTAGGTGGTGTCCTTGCCAATGACGCCATCGGCGTTCGGATTGCCCAGGTTCCGGTCCAGCGCGTTGGATTTCTTGACCTTGTCACTGGTCTGGCCGAGGGTCAGGCTGGCGAAATTGTCATCGGCATGGGCCATGGCGGTGGCACCCAATACAGTGAATGCAAGCAGCAGTTTTTTCATATGAGTCATGATCAGTTCCTTTTGAAGCAAGGGTTGTGTGAAGTCGCCGCCACGATAGCCATTGCTCCCTGAACCCTCCTTGAACGTTCTCTGAACCTGGGCTGAATGAATCGGCTAGTCTGTGTGCACCCACTTTTTTAAGGAGATCGATCATGCGCAGATTGCTTGCCGTTGTACTTCTGGCCTTGAGCAGCGCCAGCCACGCCGCCATCCAGACCCAGGAGATTCCCTACACCAGTGCCGACGGCACGAAGCTGATCGGCTATTACGCCTACGACGACGCGGTCAAGGGCCCGCGCCCGGGCGTGGTGGTGGTGCATGAATGGTGGGGACTGAATGATTACGCCAAGCGCCGCGCCCGCGACCTTGCCGGCCTGGGCTACAGCGCCCTGGCGATCGACATGTACGGTGACGGCAAGAATACCGAGCACCCCAAGGACGCCCTGGCCTTCATGCAGGCCGCGCTCAAGGACGGCAATGCGGCCAGCGCGCGCTTCCAGGCCGGGCTCGACCTGCTGAAGAAACAACCGCAGACCGATCCGGACAAACTTGCCGCCATCGGCTATTGCTTCGGTGGCAAGGTGGTGCTGGACGCCGCTCGCCAGGGCGTCCCATTGGCTGGCGTGGTGAGTTTCCATGGCGCCCTCGTCACCAAAACCCCGGCCACCCCAGGCAGTGTCAAAGCCAAGATCCTGGTGGAGCACGGCGCGCTGGACAGCATGGTCACCGAAGACAACGTGACCGCGTTCAAGAGCGAGATGGACAAGGCCGGCGCCGACTATAAGTTCGTCAGCCTCGACGGCGCCAAGCACGGCTTCAGCAACCCCGACGCCGACCGTCTGAGCCACGGCGAACATGGCGGGCCGGACATCGGCTACAACAAGGAAGCCGATGAGAAGTCATGGGCGGACATGCAGAAGTTCTTCAAGAAGATTTTCTGACACCCCGTGGCGAGGGGATTTATCCCCGCTGGGCTGCGAAGCGGCCCCTTCGTCAGGCCTGACACACTGCGGTGGCCGATCGATTGGGAGCGCTTCGCACTCCAGCGGGGATAAATCCCCTCGCCACAAACGACAGCCATGCTCCACACAAACGTCCCCACTATCCAGCCTCAAGCCAACCCGGCAAAATGCCGGGCATGAACCCACTCCCCGCCCTGCCCGCCTGCTGCTCGCCTCTGGATGAACAGTGGCTGCTGCCCGATGCCCTGGCCGATACGGTGCTGCTCAGTACGCGTTTCGATCCGCTGCTGCTCGTCGCCGCCGATTTCCCCAACAGCGCCATCGAACCGCCAGCGAGCATCCAGCGCTCGGTGGCCAAGCGCCAGGCGGAGTTCCTCGCCGGGCGAGTCTGCGCCCGGGCGGCCTTGCATCGGCTTGATGGTATCGCCTGTATTCCCGCCATCGGCGAAGACCGCGCGCCGGTGTGGCCCGCCCATGTCAGCGGTTCGATCACCCACAGTACCGGCCGGGCGGCCGCCATTGTCGCGCAGAAGCAGCGTTGGCAAGGGCTGGGCATGGACCTGGAAAACCTGCTCGACCCCGAACGCGCCGAACGCCTGGCGGGTGAGATCCTCACGCCTGCGGAACTGCTGCGCATGGCGACCGTCTCGCGCGATGATCGTGCGCTGCTGGTTACGCTGACCTTCTCGGTCAAGGAAAGCCTGTTCAAGGCGCTGTACCCGATCGTTGGGCAACGTTTCTATTTCGAACATGCCGAGGTGCTGGAGTGGTCCCATGATGGGCAGGTGCGGCTACGACTACTGACCGATCTTTCGCCCGAGTGGCGCCATGGCAGTGAGTTGCAAGGGCAGTTCGGGGTGAAGGATGGGCAGTTGTTGAGCCTGGTGGGGATCGAGGCCTGAGACCTTCAGTGCCTGCTCGCGAAGGGGCGGCATAGGCGCCGCACCTTTCAGGACCGATCCTGATGCCTCGGCCAACTCAAGCTGAAACACGCCCCGCCCAGGCTTTTGCTCTTGTTGATCAAGGCCCGGCCGTCATGCCAATGAATGATCCGGCGCACGATCGACAGCCCCAATCCATGGCCACCCGAGGCGCGGGCCCGGCTGTCGTCCAGGCGCAGGAACGGCTTGAATACCCGTTCCCACGCGGCCTCCGGCACCCCCGGCCCGTCATCCTCGACGTCGACCCGGCAGCGCAACTGGCCCACCTGGTAACTCACTGTCACCCGTGATCGGGCATGGCGCATGGCGTTGCCCACCAGATTCTGCAGGGCGCGATGCAGGAAACGCGGCTCAGCCTCGACCCAGGCGTCGTCGCAATCGGCGGCCGACAGGCACAGGCCACGCTCCACCGTGATCCCGGCGCGTAAAGGTCCCAGTTCTTCTATGACCTGATTGACCAGCGCATCCAGATCCACCCGCTGGAAGTTCAACGCCGGCGACCCCTGCTCCAGGCGCGCATACGTCAGCATTTCATCCACCAACCGATCCAGGTCTTCGATGTCGTGGTCCATGCCCGCCAAGTATTTGTCCCGGGCCTCGGGCGTGCTGGCGCTGCCGAGCATTTCCAGGCCGAAGCGCAGGCGCGCCACAGGCGTGCGCAATTCGTGGGACACCGCGCGCACCAGCTCCCGCTGGATCGCCAACAACTGCTGCAAGTGCTCGGCCATGGCATTGAACGCAGCGGCCAGACGCCCCACCGAATCGGCGCCCCGGGCCGGCACGCGGGTCTCCAGGCTGCCCTGGGCAATCTGGGTGGCGGCGGATTCCAGGCCGCGCAGCCGTCGCTCCAACTGGCGTACCAGCAGGTAGACGATCAAACCGATCAGGCTCAAGCCCAGCGCCGCGATCAGCACCAGCCATTCGGGCGGGTACGGATTCATCTGGTACAAGGGGCCGATTTCCAGGACCCACGGCGTGCCAACCATCCCGGCGAATACCCGGATCGAGTCGCCGCCCTTGCCCAGGGCCATCACCGTATCGCCCTCGGACACCCGACGACGCTGGTCTTCGTCCATGTCCGCCTGGTCGACGGTCATCAGGCGCAGGTCGAAACCGAAGCCCTTTTCCTGTTTGAGTTGTGCAAGCCGCTCGGGCTGCTCGGCCACCGGGTAACGCACCAGTTCGTCGGCCAGTAAATAGATTGTCGCCCGGGCCAATTGCTCACTGATCTGGCGAACCTCCCCTACCAATGTCAACTGCTCGCCGTCGCTGACCAGCCGATAGACCTTCGCCGCGTGGGGGCCGGTCTGTTCCACCAGGACCTGCCCGCGCAGCACGCGGGTGCGCTGGCCCAGGTCGAGGTCGGCCTGGCTGAGCGCCTGCAGTTCCAGCGGGATGCCCAGCAGGCGCGCCCACACCGCCAGGGCACGACGGCGCTCCGTGCCGTTCATCGGCCGCAGATTATCGGCCATCAAGGAAAACGTGCCATGGGCCAGGCGCTCGCGGTACTGCTCGGCACGCGTCTGGTTGAGCTGATGCAGCGCCAGTACGCCCAGTACCGCGACCAACACCAGGGCCGCGCACATGCCGCCATAGATGCGCAGGAAGATCGAGTTCACGGAGCGGCGTCTACGCAAGCTTCGGGAACGAACAGGTAGCCTTTGCTGCGAATGGTCTTGATCAACCGTGGATGGTCGGGGTCGTCACCGATCTTGGGGCGGATGCGCGAGATGCGCACGTCGATGGAGCGGTCCTGGCCGTCGTAGCCGATCCCGCGCAGGGCAGTGAAAATCTCCTCGCGAGACAGGATGCGTCCGGCATTGGACACCAGCAGCCACAGCAGGTCGAATTCGGCGCTGGTCAGCTCAATCCCCTTGTCCTGCAACCAGGCTTCGCGCAAGGCGTCGTCGACCACCAGCGGCCCGAACTCCAGGCGGCGCGGTTTCTGCGGCACGGACGGCTCCGGCTCGCTGCGCCGCAACAGGGCCTGGATGCGCGCCAGCAACAGGCGTGGCCGCACCGGCTTGCAGACATAGTCATCAGCCCCAAGGTCCAGGCCCTGGATCTGGTCGGTGTCGTCGGTACGCGCCGTCAGCATGAGGATCGGGCCGTCGTAGTGCTCGCGCACTTTGCGGCAGATGCTCAGGCCGTCTTCGCCGGGCAGCATCAGGTCGAGGATCACCAGGTCCGGCTGCTCGTCGATGATCCGCTGCGCCGCGACCGCGCCGTTGCCCTCGATGGCGACGCGAAGGCCATTGCTTTCCAGGTATTCGCGGGTCAGCTCAGCCAGACGCTGGTCATCCTCGACGATCAATATCTGCCAGGCTTCTTGTTCCACTGGGGGGCCTCTTATTGTTGTGGGGGCACATGGAACTCTGTGGGAGCGAGCTTGCTCGCGATGGCGGTGGGTCAGCCAGCATCACCGTTACCGGTCCGACGCTATCGCGAGCAAGCTCGCTCCCACAATGCCCACCGCCCCTCCATCGTTTGTCATGTTAAAGGAGGATAAACACGCCCATGCACCGGCCGATTGTATAAACGCGGCTTGCGCAGAAAACAAGCGGACAAATGCGTTCGGTCGGGCTGGATTTGTGTGGTAACGTCCGCGCCCGCAAAAAACTCCGGCCGGTTTTCGAGTCGTCAGAATCGTTGAAAAAAGGCTCGCTCCAGCTAGGTCGCGGCCTACAGAGGAGTTCCTCGTTTCGCACACAAATTACGCACAGGCTTATCCACAGGCAGCACGTTGATTCATGTCCGAAAACGCATTATCTTGTAGCCCGCCGCGTAAAAAACCCTACATGTAGGGTTTTCGGCCAAAAACCAAACACAAGTCGGATAGAGAATTCAAGCGCTTTTCTCGCCTCTGTCCTTCTGCAACACCGCTGTTTCACAAGTCCAGACCGCCCCTGCGGATGGCAGCCGTTTCCAAGGTCGAAAACGACCGGAACGGTACGGGTGTTGCAGTCCTTTGCTGCCACCTTGATAAACCAGGTTCCGAGCCCAGGCTCGCGATCCAAGAACTTCGGATGGACGCGACGCCGCAGGCCCGCGCCCTACTGTCCCGAAGTTGTTATACCCGGCGCCAGTCGGTTGTAGTGCTTCAGGACGGAACGGTGGGCACCGTGATGGTGCCCAAATAAACATAGAGAACGTGGAGACACCCATGCACACCGACACAACTCGCGAGAACCCGCAGGGCACCGCGCCGCTGGCCGCCGATTCGAGCCCGGATCTGTCCGCCACCGCGCCGGGCCAACTGCGCGTGATCAAGCGTAACGGCACTGTCGTTCCCTACACCGATGACAAGATCACCGTCGCCATCACCAAAGCGTTCCTCGCAGTTGAGGGCGGCACCGCTGCCGCCTCGTCGCGAATCCACGACACCGTCGCCCGCCTGACCGAACAGGTCACCGCGACCTTCAAGCGTCGCATGCCTTCGGGCGGCACCATCCACATCGAAGAAATCCAGGACCAGGTCGAACTGGCCCTGATGCGTGCCGGCGAGCAGAAAGTGGCTCGCGACTACGTGATCTACCGTGACTCCCGCGCCAAGGAGCGCGCCACCCGCGCGCCGGCCGACGCGCCGGTCCAGGCTCACCCTTCGATCCGCATCGCACGCGCCGACGGCAGCCTCGCGCCGCTGGACATGGGCCGCCTGAACACCATCGTCACCGAGGCCTGCGAAGGTCTGGAAGAAGTCGATGGCGACCTGATCCAGCGCGAAACCCTGAAGAACCTCTATGACGGCGTCGCCCTCAAGGACGTCAACACCGCCCTGGTGATGACCGCGCGGACCCTGGTGGAACGCGAGCCGAACTACTCGTTCGTGACCGCGCGCCTGCTGATGGACACCCTGCGCGCCGAAGGCCTGAGCTTCCTGGAAGTCGCCGAGAGCGCGACCCACCACGAAATGGCCGACCTGTACGCCAAGGCCCTGCCGGCCTATGTCGCCAAGGGGATCGAGTACGAATTGCTGAACCCTGTCCTGGCCGAATTCGACCTGGAAAAACTCGGCAAGGCGATCAACCACGAGCGTGACCAGCAATTCACCTACCTGGGCCTGCAAACCCTGTACGACCGTTACTTCATCCACAAGGATGGCGTGCGCTTCGAACTGCCGCAGGTCTTCTTCATGCGCGTGGCCATGGGCCTGGCGATCGAAGAGAAGCAGCGTGAAGACCGTGCGATCGAGTTCTACAACCTGTTGTCGTCCTTCGACTACATGGCCTCGACCCCGACCCTGTTCAACGCCGGCACCCTGCGTCCACAGCTGTCGAGCTGCTACCTGACCACCGTGCCGGACGACCTGTCGGGCATCTACGGCGCAATCCACGACAACGCCATGCTGTCCAAATTCGCCGGTGGCCTGGGCAACGACTGGACCCCGGTCCGCGCATTGGGCTCGTACATCAAGGGCACCAACGGCAAATCCCAGGGCGTCGTGCCGTTCCTCAAAGTGGTCAACGACACTGCCGTTGCGGTCAACCAGGGCGGCAAGCGCAAGGGCGCGGTCTGTGCCTACCTGGAAACCTGGCACATGGACATCGAAGAGTTCATCGAGCTGCGCAAGAACACCGGTGATGATCGTCGTCGTACCCACGACATGAACACCGCCAACTGGATCCCTGACCTGTTCATGAAGCGCGTCTTCGATGACGGCAAGTGGACCCTGTTCTCGCCGTCCGAAGTGCCAGACCTGCACGACCTGACCGGCAAGGCCTTCGAAGAGCGCTACGAGTACTACGAAGCCCTGACCGAGTACAACAAGATCAAGCTGTTCAAAGTCGTCCAGGCCAAAGACCTGTGGCGCAAGATGCTGTCGATGCTGTTCGAAACCGGCCACCCATGGCTGACCTTCAAGGACCCGTGCAACCTGCGCAGCCCGCAGCAGCACGTGGGCGTGGTCCACAGCTCGAACCTGTGCACCGAGATCACCTTGAACACCAACAAGGACGAGATCGCGGTCTGCAACCTGGGCTCGATCAACCTGCCGAACCACATCGTCGACGGCAAGCTGGACACCGCCAAGCTGCAACGCACCGTGAACACCGCCGTGCGCATGCTCGACAACGTGATCG
Organism: Pseudomonas algeriensis; assembly: GCF_048847255.1. Classification (NCBI taxonomy): domain Bacteria; kingdom Pseudomonadati; phylum Pseudomonadota; class Gammaproteobacteria; order Pseudomonadales; family Pseudomonadaceae; genus Pseudomonas; species Pseudomonas algeriensis. The sequence goes on from NZ_JBKKRK010000020.1 coordinate 55,262, forward strand.
ACATCAACTACTACTCGGTGCCGCAAGCGAAGAACTCCAACTTCAAGCACCGTCCGGTCGGCCTGGGCATCATGGGCTTCCAGGACGCGCTGTACCTGCAGCACATCCCGTACGGTTCGGACGCTGCGGTCGAGTTCGCCGACAAGTCCATGGAAGCGGTCAGCTACTACGCGATCCAGGCTTCCTGCGACCTGGCCGACGAGCGCGGTTCGTACGAGACGTTCCAGGGTTCGCTGTGGTCCCAGGGCATCCTGCCGCTGGACTCGCAACAGATCCTGATCGCCCAGCGCGGCGAGAAGTACATCGACGTGGATCTGAAGGAAACCCTGGACTGGGCACCGGTTCGCGCCCGTGTGCAGAAAGGCATCCGTAACTCCAACATCATGGCCATCGCACCGACCGCCACCATCGCCAACATCACTGGCGTGTCGCAGTCGATCGAACCGACCTACCAGAACCTGTACGTGAAATCGAACCTGTCGGGCGAATTCACCGTGATCAACCCGTACCTGGTTCGCGACCTCAAGGCCCGCGGCCTGTGGGACTCGGTCATGATCAACGACTTGAAGTACTACGACGGTTCGGTGCAGCAGATCGAGCGCATCCCGCAAGAGCTCAAAGCGCTCTATGCGACCGCGTTCGAAGTGGACACCAAGTGGATCGTAGACGCCGCCAGCCGTCGCCAGAAGTGGATCGACCAGGCTCAGTCGCTGAACCTGTACATCGCCGGCGCCTCGGGCAAGAAGCTGGACGTGACCTACCGCATGGCTTGGTACCGTGGCCTGAAAACGACTTACTACCTCCGTGCCTTGGCCGCCACCAGCACCGAGAAGTCGACCATCAACACCGGCAAGCTGAACGCGGTTTCCGCTGGCGGCAACCACGGTGATGACTCAGTCCTGGCTGCTCCAGCAGGACCTGCGCCAGTGCCAAAAGCCTGCGCGATCGATGAGCCGGATTGCGAAGCTTGCCAATAAGCTGAGCGGGTAGGCGCCTAAAGGCGCCCGCTGAAAGAAGCCCCCGATAGACCGCTGGTTTATCGGGGGTTTTCTTTTGCCTGGCGAAAAGTAGGCGCCTGGGCCTGCCTCTTCGCGAGCCTGCTCGCGAAGAGGCAGGCCCAAACAATACAAAACTGAAGCTCATGAAAAAGCCCCTCTTTCGAGGGGCTCCTTATGCAGCTTTCAAGCGACCTTCGGCATCAAGCCATCTGAATGATGGTCTGCATGATGGTGCTCTGGGTAGAGATGGTCTTGGCGTTCGCCTGGTAGTTGCTCTGCGCCTTGATCAGCTCGACCAGTTCGTTGGTCAGGTTGACGTTGGACTCCTCCAGGGAGTTGGAGACGATCGAACCCAGGGTGCCGGTCTGTGGAGCATCGTAGCCCGGGATACCCGAGGCGAACGTTTCCTTCCAGCTGGTGCCGCCTACTGGCTGCAGGCCTTGCTCGTTGGTGAAGCTGGCAAGGGCGATCTGGCCGATCGGCTTGGTCTGGTTGTTGCTGAAGTTGGCGAGCATCACACCGCTGCCATCGATGGTCAGGTTGGTAATCTGGCCGGTGGCGTAGCCGTTCTGGGCAGGAATCGAACGAGCGGTGTCGGCGTTGAACTGAGTGGTGTTGCCCATCGAAATCGTGATGGTCGGTGCGCTCGCGGCGCCGTTGGCGGTCCAGGTTCCGTTGGTCACGGTGCCCGGAACCCAGCCGGTCAACACCAGATCGCTGTTAACGGTCGCTGGCGGAGTGGTGACCGTGGTCAACTTGCCGCTCGAATCGAAGTTCATGGTCGAAGGAACAGGCGCGGTCGCACCGGTCGTGGTCGGCAAGCTGCCATCGAGGTTACGACCATCGATCAAGGTATAGACGTTCCAGGTATTGGAGCCTGTCTTGACCATGTATTGGTCCATCGAGTGCTGGTTACCCTGGGTGTCGTAGATCGGGGTGGTGAACTGCTTGGTAAAGGTCGCCGTGTCAGCCGGGTTGAACGCGGCAGTGATCGGCGTCGCCGTCGAGTTCAGGTTGATGGTCGACGAAACCAGGCTGGTGGCTTGCGGCGGCAGGTTCGAGGTGTCGATACGCAGGTCGGTCAGGATACCGTTGAGGATCTTGCCGTTGGCATCCACGCCATAGCCCTGCAAACGAGCCGTGCCATCGCTGTTGGTGACGTAGCCTTCCTTGTCGGTCTTGAAAGTACCGGCACGGGTGTAGCTCAGGGAGCCGTCGTTGCTCAGGACAAAGAAGCCCTGGCCCTGGATCCCCATGTCCAGCACGTTGCCGGTGTTGTTCACGTCACCCTGGCCGAACTGCTGGGAAACGTTGGCCAGGCGCACGCCGTTGCCGACGGTCTTGCTGCCCGAACCCAGCTTGGTGGCCGAGTAGACGTCTTCGAATTCCGCGCGGGACGATTTGAAACCGGTGGTCGCCACGTTGGCGATGTTGTTGCCGGTCACGTCCAGCTGTTTGTTGGCTGCATAGAGACCGCTAAGGCCGATGTTGAAAGACATGTTGACTCCTTTTGCCGGTTAGTCGGCTCTACATACCAATAGTTTGTACTTTGGACAGGGCGATGCTGCCCAGCCCGGCCAGGTTGAGCATCAGCTCACCGCCCGTCTGGCTGATCGTCACGCTGCTGACCGTGGCCGGCAGGTTGGTGATCAGCGACGTGGCCTTGCCATCGATGGTGGTCGAGGCCGCGAAGGTGTACGTGCCCGACTCTACCGTCGTGCCCGCGTCGTTCTTGCCGTCCCAGATGAAGGCAGAGTTGCCCGACTTCTGGCTGCCCAGGTCGATGGTGCGGACGGTCTTGCCATCCTTGTCCATGATCTTGACGGTGAGGGAGGACACCGCCGCCGGAACCACCACGGTGCCGTTGAGGCTCTTGGAGGTGTCGACCACGGCCTTGTCTCCCGGAGCGATCACCGAGCGGCCGACCAGGGACGAAGCCTGCAACGCTTGTGACGAGTTGTAGTTGCCGGCAATGCCGCTCACGGTTTCGTTGAGCGTGGTGATGCCTTCCAGGCTGCTGAATTGCGCCAGTTGGGCCACGAACTCACCGTTGTCCTGGGGTTCCAGCGGGTTCTGGTTTTTCAGCTGGGTCACGAGCAGTTGCAGGAACGCGTCCTTGCCCAATTCCTGGTTGCCACTCGCCGCATTGGTCGCCGCACCCAGGCCATCGGCCTTGGTATTGGTCTTGACCGAGGAGTTGGCCAGAATCTCGTTGAGGCTCAAACCGCCTGTTGTATTGGTGACGCTCATATGAATCGCCCCTTATCACTGACCGAGGGTCAGGACCTTCTGCATCATGGTTTTGGCGGTGTTCATCATTTCGACGTTGGTCTGGAACGAACGACTGGCGGAAATCATGTCGGCCATTTCTTCGACGACGTTGACGTTCGGGTAATAGACATAACCCTTGGCGTCCGCGGCCGGATGGTTTGGCTCGTAACGTGCTTCGAGGTTGCTCTGGTCTTCAACGACGCCGAGCACCTGTACGCCCTGCCCCGCCGCGTCCTGGTCCTGGAACAGCGAATCGCTGCCGCCGGATTGGCCACCCTGGAACATGGTGGCGAACACCGGGTGACGGGCGCGGTAGGTCTGGTCGATGCTTGACGAAACGGTCTCGGCGTTGGCGATGTTACTGGCGACGGTGTTCAGGCGAGTGGTCTGGGCACTCATGGCACTGCCGGCGATGTTGAAAACGCTCGCGATCGACATGACTTACTCTCCACGCAGGGCCGATACCAGCCCTTTGAATTTACTGTTGAGCAGGGTGAAGCTGGCCTGGAAGTTCACGGAGTTTTCCGCGTAGTTGGACTGTTCCAGTTGAGCGTCCACGGTGTTCTGGTCGACCGAGGGCTGCATCGGCGTGCGATACATCAACGATTCGTCGCCGCTGCCTACGCCTTCGGCTTCGATATGACGGCTGTTGGTCATGTTCAAGGCGAAGTGGCCGTTCTTGGTCTTCTCGTTCTGCTCGGCGAGTACCTTGGAAAAGTCCAGGTCACGGGCCTTGTAGTTCGGCGTGTCGGCGTTGGCGATGTTGTTGGCCAGGACTTCGGCACGCTGGGCGCGGAAGCTCAGGGCCTGTTCGTGGATACCGAGCGCTTTATCGAAGCTGATGCTCATGTCGGAAACCTTTGGGTGACCAGAATGTACGTACGAAGGCTTTAGCAAGCGCCGTGCCACTTTCCGAAAGCCCGTAAACCGGGGCTTTGCGGGCAACGGCAAAGCGGCAATGCCAGAAAAGCGGCAATCGGTTTCCGCCGGATGCCGCTTTTCTGCCGCTTTCATCCAGGCAAAGGAAATCAAAATGTGGGAGCGAGCTTGCTCGCGATGGCGGTCTGTCAGTCAACGTAGATGTCGTCTGCAATACCGCTATCGCGAGCAAGCTCGCTCCCACAGGGGACAGTGGTGATTGAATATGAGCACGCAAAAAAAAACGGGAGCCCCTAGGGACTCCCGTTCTACCATCCAAACCAATCACTTCGCCTGGTAAATGATCCCCGGGCTGCACTGGACCATCTGGTAATGGTCCGGCAAACCGTTCAACGCCTCGGATGCACCCAGGAACAAATAACCACCCGGTTTCAGGGTGCTGTGGATGCGCATCAGGATGTCCTTCTTCACCTCAGCGGAGAAGTAGATCAACACGTTGCGGCAGAACACGATGTCGAACTTGCCCAGGCTGGCGTAACTGTCCAGCAGGTTGAACGAGCGAAACTCCACGCGGCTCTTGATGGGCGCCTTGACCACCCATTTGCCCGGTCCCTTGGCGTCGAAATAACGTTGCAGGCGATCGGGCGACAGGCCGCGGCCGATGGCCAGGCTGTCGTACTCGCCGGTCTTGCAGTTGTTGAGCATGGTCCCGGACAGGTCGGTGGCGACGATCTGCACGCCGCCTTTCAACTGGCCAATGTTGGTGCGCTCGAACTCATCGATGGACATCGACAAGGAATAAGGTTCCTGCCCCGACGAACAGGCCGCCGACCAGATCCGCAGGCGCTGGCCCGGGCTGGCCTTGATGGCCGCCGGCAATACCTTGTTCTTCAATACCTCAAAGGGATAGGTGTCACGAAACCACAGGGTTTCGTTGGTGGTCATGGCGTCCACGACCATCTCGCGCAAGCCACTGCGCGGCTGGGTCTGGATACGCTGAACCAACTCGCCCAATGACTTGATGCCCTGTTGTTCCATCAACTTATTGAGACGGCTCGACACCAGGTACTGCTTGTTTTCACCAAGCAAGATGCCACAGGCTTTTTCCAGGAAGACCCGGAACTGTTCGAAATCCAAATTACCCGTAGACAAAATACCGCCTCTTTTCACTGTATTGACTTGCCGGGCGCACAACGCGCCCGACCTTTAGCCTGCTGACTTGATTCGCTCGACGACTCGGGAAGCGAGGTCATCGGGCCGGAACTTGGCCAGGAAGTCATCGGCGCCGACCTTCTTGACCATTGCCTGGTTGAACACCCCAGACAACGAAGTATGCAAGATGATGTGCAGCTTTTGCATGCGCGGGTCGCTGCGGATTTCCGATGTCAGCGTGTAGCCGTCCATCTCCGGCATCTCGATGTCGGAGATCATCATCAGGAACTCCTCTTCCGGCTTCTTGCCTTCGTCGACCAGATTGCGCAGGTAATCCAGCGCTTGCCGCCCATCGTTCAGCGCAATCACTTCGACGCCGACCGTTTGCAGGCAACGCGTGACCTGCTTACGGGCCACCGAGGAATCGTCGACGGTCAGCACCCGCAGGGAAACCGCCTTGTGCTGGGTCTCGGCATCTATCACGCCAACGGAAATCGTTTCCGGGGTCGGCGCCACTTCGGCGAGGATTTTCTCCACGTCGATGATTTCCACCAACTGGTTATCGACCCGGGTCACCGCCGTGAGGTAGTGGTCGCGGCCGGTCCCCTTGGGTGGTGGATGGATCTCTTCCCAGTTCATGTTGACGATGCGCTCCACCGATCGCACCAGGAACCCTTGGGTCTTGGTGTTGTACTCGGTGATGATCACAAACGGATTGCTCTGGTCCAGCAGTCGGCCGGAACCGGTCGCCATCGCCAGGTCGAGAATCGGGATGGTCGCTCCCCGGATATTCGCCACACCGCACACGACGGGACTGGATTTCGGCATCAGGGTCAGCTTGGGGCATTGCAGCACCTCGCGAACCTTGAACACGTTGATCCCATACAATTGTCGGCCGTCGAGACGGAACAACAACAGCTCCAGGCGATTCTGACCCACCAGCTGTGTGCGCTGGTTTACCGAATCCATCACTCCCGCCATGCCCTGACTCCTACCTAACGCTAATGTGTCCGACGCGCATTCATCACTAAACGGCACGGGGCTTGCTATTGAACCGGCATGAACGCACAAACGACATTTTCTCGACGCCTGACCACTCACTGCCGCCACTGGCTCGGTGCATTGCTGGCTGCCTGCCTGCTCGCTTCGGGCGGTCCTGCCCTTGGTGCCGCTGCGGTAACCTTGCCTGATCTCCTTATCGGCGTCACTCAGGGCTTTCTTGAGTTCACCGTAGAAGACTATCTGGCAACCAGTCAAACCGAAGGTCGCTACGAGATTGAAGTCAACCAGCTCGACCCGCGCCTGCGGATGCCGATGTGCGACAAGGAATTGACTGCCTCGCTGGAGAGCCCGGCCAGGCCCCTGGGCCGCGTCACGGTGAAGGTTCGTTGCGATAGCGCCGCGCCCTGGACGGTGTTCGTGCCCGCTCAAGTGCGCCTGTACCGGGAAATTGTCACCACCACTCGGCCACTCAAGCGGGCCGGGATCGTCGAGCCGCAGGACGTGGTCCTGCGTGAGCGCGACGTCAGCCAGATCAGCCAGGGTTTCCTGACCTCCGTCGATGAGGCCATTGGGCAGAAACTTGTCCGACCAATGGTCGCCGACCAGGTGGTGACCCAGGTGCATCTGGAACAGGCCGAGGTGGTTCGCAAGGGCGACCAGGTGGTCATCACCGCTCGCAGCGGCACCCTGGCCGTGCGGATGCCCGGCGAGGCCCTGGCCAACGGTGGCATGCGCGAACAGATTCGGGTGAAAAACCTCAATTCCCAACGGGTCATCAAGGCACAGGTGATAGCGCCTGGCCAGGTGGAAGTGGCTATGTAAGAGGCTGTAAGGAGGGTAGACAGGCTGGCGCTTGACCTCGGTGTTCCCTAGACTGTGCCTTGTACGAAGGCAAGCGCGGACGTGCGCTCGTTCATTTGAAAAATGAGCCTAAAGTTTTTTTGGGGATGGCCGAAAACATGGCAAGCGTCCAAATACCCAGAGGTTTTTTACCATGGTCATCGATTTCAATCGTTTAAACAGCTCCTCGCCCCTGACAGGCACTGCGCGCACCAGCGCCAGCAAGGAAACCGTCGAAACCGACAAATCCAAGCCAGCCGACCAGGCCGCCACTGTCAGCAACGGGGAATCGGTACACCTCAGCAATGAGGCTCAACAGTTGCAGAAGGTCACTGACAAGCTGCGCGATCAACCTGTCGTCGACAACGCCCGCGTGGCCGCGTTGAAAGCAGCAATCGCCGATGGCAGCTATCAAGTCGACAGCAACCGTGTAGCCAGCAAGCTGCTCAACTTCGAAGCCCAGCGCTAGGCCCCCGCCCGCGCCAGGCTTTTGGACGCTTAAGACCCAAGGCCAGCCATGCACGACACTCATTTATTGCAACTGATCATCGACGACTTTGCTCCAGCGCAACAATTGTTGGAGCTGTTGCAGACCGAAGCCCTGGCATTGCACGGGCGGGACATGCCCCTGCTGGAAAATATTCTGGCGCAAAAGCAGGCATTGATCATTTTGCTCGACCAGCATGGCCGCAAGCGCAGCGAAATCCTCGCCAGCCTCAACCTGCCCGCCGATAACAGTGGCCTTGAGCAATTGGCAAGCCAATCGTCGATCGGCGATCAGCTGTTGTCGCAAAGCGCCGTGCTCAACGACCTGCTCAACCAGTGCCAGGCCGCCAATGCTCGAAACGGCCAGTCTATCCTGATGCAACAGGCCGCCACCGCCAATCAGTTGCGTATTCTCAATGGCGGCGAAATCCCGACGCTCTATGACGCTCGCGGCTCGACCGCGAAAATGGTCAAGCACCGCCCGCTCAGCCAGGCATGAAGCGAACGATGCCGGAGCACTATCAACGCGCGATACATGCTGGCAAAATGCTGGCTCTTTGTAGTCGTATTTTGCCTGGAGATTGACCCACCGTGTTCAATGCCTCAAACGCGGATGATGCTCCGCAGCCGCCCAAGGTCCTCGCCACCCCTCTGGAAATCTCCGGCAATCTGCGGATGCTGCAAGACAGTCACGACCCGCTGATCATCACCTTCCACGAGCGCAGCCAGCGGTTCCAGAGTTACCTGGTGGATGTCGATCGCGAAACCAACACCATCGCCCTGGACGAAATGATTCCTCGGGACGGTGAACGTTTCCTACTGGCCGGCGAGCCGTTTCGCGTCGAGGGTTTCCATGACGGCGTGCGCATCGCGTGGGAGGGCAACGGCCCATTGACCATTCAGGAATCGAGCGATGGCCGCTGCTATCGCGGCGCCTTGCCTGAAGAAGTGGTTTATCACCAGCGCCGCAACGCCTTCCGGGCCGCATTGAAACTGGCGCAACTGGTGAACGTGGAGTTGGGTGGCGACAAGCTCAAATCACCGGTGAATGGCAAGCTGCTGGATATTTCCGCAACCGGTTGCAAGCTGCGCTTCGATGGCGATATCACTGAACGGCTGCAGCTGGGCCAGGTTTACGAGCGCTTCATCGCCGCCCTACCGTTTGGCAGCATGACCGCGCCGGTGGAGCTGCGCTACCTGCATTTCGAAGAGCGGATCAACACCACGTTCGCAGGCGTGCGCTTCCATAACATCAGCGGCCTGGTACAACGCCAGGTGGAACGCTTCGTGTATCAATTGCAGCGTGAAGCCCGTCGGTTCGATAAAGACGACTTCTGATTTCCGGCGCGCTATAAAAAACGGGCAATCCCTTTGCAAGGATTGCCCGTTTTTTTTATGCCGGTCTCAGGGCCTGGCCTGGGTGAAATCGGACGGTGGCAGTTCGTCGTCGGCGCCTTCGGTGACCGGCTCCAATTCAGGTTGAGGCTCGGGCTCGACGTCCGGATTGGGCGAGGCCTGCATCTGCTCCTGCACCACTTGCTCGTCGACCCGCGGATCGAGGCACGCCACCAAGGGTGAACTGGTCATGTTGTCCGGCATGGCCACGTGATGCAGCGGCGCGTCGTCGACCTGGTGCAGGTTGGTGACCGCTTTCGGCCGGATCCGCCATACCAGCAGCAACGCAAACAGGGCAAAAAAGCCATAGAGCATCTGGCTGCCGTACAGTTTCATCAGCACCCCGGCCACCAACGGGCCGATGCTGGCGCCCACGCCGTAGGTCACTAGCAGCATCGCGGTGAGCGACACCCGGCGATCACCCTCGACGTGGTCATTGGAAAACGCGACCGCCAGCGGGTACAGGCAAAACTGCACCAACGAACAGCAGAAACCGGCGATGAACAATACTTCCAGCGGCGCCTTCGACAGGATGGCCAGCGGCAAGGCACACACCACCAGGGCCAGTGCGAAGCAGCGGATCAACAGGGCCCGATCGTAACGATCCGACAGCCAACCCAGCGGCCATTGCACCAGCAGGCCGGCAAAGATGCAGCAGCCCATGAACAAGCCGACCTGCTCGGTACTCAGGCCCTGCTGGGAGGCGTACAGCGGTGCCAGGCCGTAGAAGGAGCCGACGATCAGCCCGGAGCCCAACACCGTGGTCAACGATTGCGGTACGCGCTTGATAAAGAAGCGCGGCTCCATCGGCGCCGGATGCAACGGCGCCGGGTGAATCCGCCGGGTCAATGCCACCGGCACCAGGCACAGGGCGAAACACAACGCCACCAACATCAGCAATTCAAGGCCCAGGGCCGGATGCATGACCAGGATCAGTTGGCCCAGCACCAGTCCCAGGTAGGAAGCAATCATATAGCCGCTGAACACTACCCCGCGTTGCTTGGCATCGGCCTGCTCGTTGAGCCAGCTTTCGATAACCATGTACTGGCACATCATGCCCAGGCCGACAATCATCCGCAGCACGATCCAGGCCGGCAGCCAGTTCACCAGGCCATGGCCCAATACCGCCGCACCGACGATCCCGGCGCAAGCCGAATAGGCGCGAATATGCCCAACGCGGCCAATCAGCCGGTGGCCGATCTTGCCGCCCAGCACCAGGCCGAAATAGTTCGCCGCCATCAGCGCACCGACCCACAGGCTGTCCACGTTGTCGGCGGCCAGGCGCAGGGCCAGGTAAGTACTCAGAAGGCCTGAGCCGATGAGCATCATCAGCGAGGCGAAATAAAGCGCTCGAAAAGGTTTCCAGATTTGGCGCATCGGCGTTCCGAGCGGCTCCTTGAGGTAAGTAAGGGCTATCTTTGGAAGATAGCCCGAATGCGACGGTTCGTTATGCCTGGGCCGCCAAAACGCGCCGCTCCCAGGGCGTGATTTCGTCAAAGAAACTGGTCAGTTCCAGGGTTTTCGAGGCAACGTAACCTTCGATGAACTCGCTACCGAACAGTTCCTTCGCCAAGTGGCTACGCTTGAGACGTTCAAGCGCTGCATGCAAGGTACATGGCAAAGACAGATTCTCCGGCACCTCGAACTCGCCCTGGATCGCGGCACCCGGTTCCAGGCGATTCTCGATGCCATGGAGCCCCGCCGCCAGACTGGCGGCAATCGCCAGGTAAGGGTTGGCATCGGCTCCCGGCAAGCGGTTCTCGACCCGCCGGGCTACCGGCGCACTCGCAGGAATGCGCAGCCCGGCCGAACGATTGTCATGGGACCAACAGGCATTGTTTGGCGACGCGAATGGATGGCAGAGGCGGTGGTAGGAATTCACGTTTGGCGCGAACAGCGCGGTGAAATCCGCCATGCCGGCCTGCTGCCCGCCAATGAAGTGCCGGAACGTCGCGGTCGGCTCGCCCGCATCGTCGCTGAATACATTGCGACCGCTGCCCAGCTCGACGATGCTCTGGTGAATGTGCATCGAACTGCCCGGCGTTCGCGCCAGCGGCTTGGCCATGCAGACCACCGTCAGGCCATGCTTGAGGGCCACCTCCTTGAGCAAATGCTTGAACAGGAACGTCTGGTCGGCCAACAGCAGAGCATCGCCGTGGAGCAGATTGATTTCAAACTGGCTGACGCCCATTTCATGCATGAACGTGTCACGCGGCAGGCCTAGCGCCGCCATGCATTCATAGACTTCGGTGAAGAACGGTCGCAGGCCGTTGTTGGAACTGATGCTGAACGCCGATTGGCCATCTTCGCGACGACCATCCAGGCCCATCGGCGGCAGGAATGGCTGGGAAGGATCCGGGTTGGGCGCGAACACAAAAAACTCCAGCTCCGTCGCCACTACCGGCGCTAGCCCGAGCGCCGCATATCGAGCGATCACGGCCTTGAGCTGACCGCGCGTCGACAGAGGTGAGCTTTCGCCGCTGAGCTCATCGGCGTCGCAGATCGCCAAGGCGCGTGGCGGATGGCTCCACGGCAGCCGGTGGATCTGCTGTGGATCGGCCACCAACGCCAGGTCGCCGTCGTCACTGCCGTAAAAGCGCGCTGGCGGATATCCGCCCATGATGCATTGCAGCAGCACACCGCGCGCCATCTGCAACCGCCGGCCTTCAAGGAAGCCCTCGGCGCTCATTACCTTGCCCCTGGGTACGCCATTCAAATCCGGCGTGACACATTCAATCTCATCAATGCCCGTCAATCGCTGTGCGAGTGAACACTGGCCATCGGTCGTCATGACGCAATCCTTGTTATGTGCGAGCCGCGAACGGCAACCCGTACAAAATAGGCTCCGGCTGTTCGGAATATCAAGCATCCCGAGACAATAAACATCTGACGGGGATATGGACAGCTCAGGGCAGGTAAAGCCTGAACACCCCACCGCCCAGAACACCGCCATTGGCAATCTCGGTATGCCCGCTCAAGCCGCCACGCTGATGCAACCCGGCGATCCGGGCGGCGAAGTACAGGCCTAGGCCGGTGCTGCCGCTGCTGTGGTTGATGCCCTGCACATACTCGGCCTGGCGCTCGATCATTTCGGCCGGGTAGCCTTCGCCGTCGTCATTGATGGTCAGCACCAATTGCCCAGCCTCGTCGCTCACGCTGATCAACAACGCCTGGCGCGCGTGGCGAATGGCATTGTTGATCATGTTGTCGAGCACCGACGCGATCAGCTCACGGTCGAAGAAACCCAGCGGGCTCAGCGGATCGACCTCATAGGTGGCCATGATCCCGCGACTGCGGAACACGTCCTGATGGCCGGCCAACTGCGCTTCGATGAAGTCATCCAGTTCGTGGTAGGCCGGATGCAGCGGCAATTGATTCACGCCCAGCTTGTACAACCCGAGCAACTGCACCAGCAGCCCATTGAGATGGGCAAACTCGAACTCCATCACGCCCTGCTCCGAGGTCTGCCGCGCAGGTTCCGGCAGGCGCTCGAGCCATTGCGTATGAGCCTGCATGAGCAGAGTCAGGGAGTTTTTCATGTCATGCACGGTAGACGCGATCACCGTGGAGAAATCGAGAGCTTGTTCGCTGTCATTCATCGCCAAATGCCTTGCTTCGCAGTTTCTGATAACGCGCAAAACGCGCATCGGTGTCGGGCATCATGCCCACCAGTTTCAGGCAGGCACGGCATTCCTGCAGCAGCTGCGATTCAACACTGGTATCGGTGCCGTGCAGCAGGGATTGCGCCATGTTCAGGGCAATACTGATGTTCTTCGGCTGCAGCTTCAGTGCACGCCGGAACAATTCCCGCGCCTCGGGCAACGCGCCGGTCTTGTAGACACGCACGCCTTCGCGATTCAGCTCGGCGGCGGCGTTGCCCTGGTTAAGGATATTCGGGTCGTCGGTGAGCTTGGCAATGCCCTGCATCACCGTCGGATCATCGCCATAGATCTCCGCGCAGTTCTTGAGCATCGATTCGCCGGCGCTGGTCTGGCCGAGCATCTGTAGCTGCTTGGCCACCAGCAGCGCGGCTTCGGCGCTCATGAACTGTTCCATGCCGTCGAGACGCTGCAAGGCTTGCTCGGTGAGCTTTTCGGCGGTTTCGGCATCATTGAGCAACAGGCTCGTTGCTTTCATCAGCCGCGCCCGGACCTGCAGGCCCGGATCGCTGGGGTTATCTTTCGCCACCGCGCTAAGCGTGGTGTTGATTTCCAGCCTCGTCCGGGTGTCCAGGCCCTTCTCGCTGCCCTTGCTGATCAAGGCATGGGCCAGGCCAAGGTTGCTCTCCGGATCCTTGAATCGCGATTGCGCGCCCTGCCCGACCGCCTGGCGATAGGCTTTCGACGCGGTCTCGTAATCCTCGTTGGTCATCGCCAGCTTGCCCAGCAGCGACTGCCGACGCACCGCCAACGGCGACAACCGCACCGCTTCCTCCAATACGTTCTGGGCCTGCTTCGTGTCGCCTTCAGCCACCAACACGTCGGCCATGCCGTCGTACAGGGCCGGCATCATCGGAAAGACTTTCAGGGCCTTTTCATAGACAGCCTTGGCTTCGCCTATCTGCCCGCGCTTGAACAACAACTTTCCCAACCCCGCGTACGCCCACGGCAACGGGCGATCCGCGATGATGGAGTTGTACAACCGCTCAAGGGCCTCGTTCTGATTCAAGTCGCGCAGCGCATCGGCCCGATAACGCAGGCACAGTGGGCCGTAGCGCGGGTCCTGCTTGCACAGGGCGATGCAAGCATTGAGCACTTCCATCGGCTTGCCACGATCGAGCGCCTGCAGGATCGGTTTGAGCAACGTTTTGCGCTGCTCCAGGCGCTCCAACCGCTGGGCCAGGCCGGAGCGATTGAATGGTTTTGTCAGGTACGCATCCGGCTCATGTTCCAGGGCGCTGAGCACCATGGCCTGGCTGGTCTCGGCGGTCACCATGAGAAACACGCTCTCATGGCTGATCAACTTCTCGACCATCAGGTCTTCCAGCACCTGCTGGCCGTTCTTGCGCCCGTCGCCCAGGTGATAATCCTGCAAGATGAAGTCATAACGCTTCTGCGAACACATGCGCAGCGCTACTTCACCGGTATCGGCGGTGTCCACGTCCTTGACGCCCAACTCCCGCAACATCGACCGGACGGAGCTGCGGAAATCCGAGAAATCATCGACGATCAGAAAACTTTTTTGGTGGTACGCCAGCATCAAGGATGTCCAGGCAAATAAGAAAATGAACTCAATGGCAAAACAAACGAAACACCGTCTCACGGCCGGCAAAGCGCGCAGATGATAGACAGCCGCGACGCATACCGCGAGCCGTTCCAGGACGCCGGGACGTCAGGAAAGGAGACTCATCGGGTTATCGGCCGCAAACGGGGTTCCGTTAGAAGATCGTGGGGACTTGCAGGGCTGCGGGATAATAATGGTGTCCCAGGGCAGGTTCGAACTGCCAACCTTCCCCTTAGGAGGGGGATGCTCTATCCAATTGAGCTACTGAGACACGGGTCGACCACGAGAAACGCGGTGCGTTGGACGGCGAGCATGTTAACGGCCACTCTCGCGTTTGTCATGTCGTCGCTGCCTATTAAGTGTAGGCAAATAGTACGGCCCTTACGCCACGCCAAGGGAAGGCCGCCCAAATATGGCGCCATTCATCTGTCCACAGCCTCCGGGCCTAGTAAATCGGCCTTTTGCCACTATCCTATACGTAACTAGAACGGCAGACGTTTAGTTGCGTATCGGTTATCCGCCCAACGGTATGGCACAACGACACGATGCAGTGGTCACAAAATGCGGAACCTGTGTGTTTTTCAAACCAGTCCGCATTTTTTGAGAAGAGTACTGGCATAACGCCTTTACCCGGATCAGAATTTGTCACAGAATTGGCGCCAATGATCTGGCAATTTTGAGGCATGATGCGGCCTCCTAACATTCAGGTTGAACATTTGGCAACGGGCCTTGTCCTATCGACATCCTGCGGCCAATCCCCAGAACCGCTCCCCTGAACTAACCGGTTAAATAAATATGCGCCCATTGAAACAGGCAATTTATTCCAGCCGTACGGCTGACAAGTTCGTCGTGCGTCTGCCAGACGGAATGCGGGAACGCATTGCCGAGGTGGCTCGTAATCATCACCGCAGCATGAACTCTGAAATCATCGCGCGCCTTGAGCAAAGCCTGATTCAGGAAGGTGCGTTGGGTGAAGAATTGAGCATGCGCCTGGACAGCCCGGAGCTGTCGCTGCACGAGCGCGAGTTGCTTCAACGCTTCCGACAACTCTCCCATCGCCAGCAGAACGCCCTCGTTTCGCTGATTGCTCATGATGCCGAAATGGCCGCTGACGCGTCCTGATCGTGTCCAGGGTAATAAAGCCAGCTTAACGCTGGCTTTTTTTCGCCCGGCGTTTGGCGACCTGGAGGGGGGGCGGGGAAACCATCGCCCAGAAAAAAACCCGCCAGTCAGGCGGGCTTCTTGATAAGCCACTCAGAGCAGGAAAATCGTCGCCAAGCCCAGGAAGATGAAAAACCCGCCGCTGTCCGTCATGGCGGTGATCATTACGCTCGCACCCATTGCTGGGTCGCGCCCCAGGCGCGCCAGGGTCATGGGGATCAAGACGCCCATCAGCGCGGCCAACAGCAGATTGAGCGTCATCGCCGCAGTCATGACCACGCCCAGCGACCAGCTGCCATACAGCAAGTACGCCACGACCCCGATCACCCCTCCCCAGATGACGCCATTGATCAACGCAACGGCCAGTTCCTTGCGCATCAAACGCGACGTATTGCCGGTACTGACCTGGTCCAATGCCATGGCGCGGACAATCATGGTGATGGTCTGGTTGCCGGAGTTACCACCGATACCGGCAACGATGGGCATCAACGCCGCCAGTGCGACCAGCTTTTCGATGGAGCCTTCGAACAGGCCGATGACGCGGGACGCGACAAAAGCCGTGATCAGATTGATCGCCAGCCAGGCCCAACGGTTACGCAGGGACTTCCAGACCGAGGCGAAAATGTCCTCTTCTTCCCGCAGACCCGCCATGCTGAGGACTTCGCTTTCGCTTTCCTCACGGATCAAGTCCACCATTTCGTCGATGGTGAGACGGCCGATCAGCTTGCCGTTCTTGTCCACCACCGGCGCAGAAATCAGGTCGTAACGTTCGAATGCCTGGGCCGCATCGTAGGCGTTTTCGTCAGGATGGAAGCTCACAGGGTCGCTGGCCATCACCTCGGCCACTTGCTTCTCCGGATCGTTGACCAAAAGACGCTTGATAGGCAGAACGCCTTTGAGCACGCCGTCATAATCGACCACAAAGAGTTTGTCGGTATGGCCCGGCAATTCCTTGAGTCGCCGCAGATAACGCAAAACCACTTCAAGGCTGACATCCTCGCGGATCGTCACCATCTCGAAGTCCATCAGCGCACCGACCTGCTCCTCGTCATAGGACAATGCCGAACGCACACGCTCGCGCTGTTGACCATCAAGAGCTTCCATCAGCTCATGGACAACGTCGCGTGGCAATTCGGGAGCAAGGTCGGCGAGCTCGTCGGCGTCCATCTCCTTGGCCGCGGCGAGAAGCTCATGGTCATCCATGTCTGCGATCAGGGTTTCACGAACCGAGTCGGACACTTCGAGCAGGATGTCGCCGTCGCGATCGGCCTGGACCAATTGCCAGACGGTCAGACGCTCTTCCAGCGGCAAGGCTTCAAGGATGTAGGCAACGTCGGCCGAGTGCAGATCATCGAGCTTACGTTGCAACTCGACGAGATTCTGCCGATGTACCAGGTTCTCGACCCGATCGGAATGCGGACCTTCCTGGCGATGCGTGAGGTCTTCCACGACGCGCTGGCGATGCAACAGCTCAACGACTTGAGCGAGGCGATCCTGAAGGCTTTCCTGCGTTTTTTTTACTTCTATTTCAGTCATAGGCGAACTCCACTCCCAGCAGTGGAGCACGCCGGAAGGATCAATCAGTTAATTCATGATTGGCAAAAAGAGATATTGAGTAACTACTGGGTAAGTCCATGAAGATATTCCAAAGCCCCGGCGGGGCTGACGGGCGCAATCATACACCGCTTGGCGCCGTAACACGTTAAAAAATCATGGCAAGAACAAGTGCTTGCGAGACAAACCTGAACACAGGCTGAACGTCTGTTTCTACGACGACTTATCCTGAAAAGAAAACACAGCCCCAGGGAGAAATGTCACAGCTATCCTTTTTTATTTACCGTCAAGGAGGACGGCAGCATGCCCGTAAGCCGCTATCTGTTTCTGCTCGCCACCCTGCCCTCCCTGCCTCTCTGGGCTGCCGATCACGTTGTGCACCGCTGCGAGAACAGTGCTGGGAAAATCACGTTCACAACCCTCAGTTGCGAGCCGGGAGAAACCCTGACAATGCAGCAGGTTCATACATACAGCCCGCCCCCTATCGAGCCGATGCTGCCCGAAGCCGAAGGTCGGCAAACATCCAGCAACAAAACCAGACGCAAGGAACCGACCATTGTTGGCCAACTCGAGGACAGCTGTGGAAACCAGATCAACACCAACCAGCGCCGCGAAGCCATCCTGAAGCGACGAATCGTTGTCGGCATGAGCGAACAAGACGTCGTCAGCGCGCTTGGCAAACCGGATACGATCAAGGTTCGAAATTCGAGCACTCGGTACACCTACAAGACACAGAAAGGTCGGAGCGCAGAGGTCGTGTTCGACGAGAAGGGATGCGTGAAAGGCAAATCGTAGACAGCAAAAAGCCCGCGTTAAACGCGGGCTTCTTGGTGTATGGTGCACTCGACAGGATTCGAACCTGTGACCGCTCGGTTCGTAGCCGAGTACTCTATCCAGCTGAGCTACGAGTGCAAGTTGTGGTTTTATACCAGATCACAACTGGTTGAAGCCAAGTTATTTGCATTGCTGCAAGCAACTCTTAAATGGTGCACTCGACAGGATTCGAACCTGTGACCGCTCGGTTCGTAGCCGAGTACTCTATCCAGCTGAGCTACGAGTGCATTTGTTGCCGCGCATTATAGGTCGCCGAATCTTTTTGTAAAGCGCTTTTTTCAGTAATTTCAACCACTTACCGATCAAGCAAGATAACAGCGCACTAAACGAATAATGGCGGAGAACGGGGGATTCGAACCCCCGACACCCTTTTGAGGTGTACTCCCTTAGCAGGGGAGCGCCTTCGGCCACTCGGCCAGCTCTCCGCAACACGGGGCGTATATTAACCACCTTCATCCCCGTTTGCAAACATAAAAATCGATAAAAATTAATGGCTTGGTTCGTCGTCCTTCTCTTTCTTGATACGCAGGTAGATTTCCTCCCGGTGCACAGCGACCTCCTTCGGCGCATTGACGCCGATACGCACTTGGTTTCCTTTGACGCCGAGCACGGTCACGGTGATTTCGCCATCGCCAATAATCAGGCTCTCTGCGCACCGACGGGTCAGAATCAGCATACGTTTCTCCTCACGCGATTCAGTTCAGGAACAACAGTCTGCAAAAAAAGGGCATGGGTCCTACAACCGAAACGCTCGCGGCCCACAGGCCTAGTATTGACCAGCGGGTGCAAAAGAACAGTTTTGGAACATGCCATTCAGAAAAACAAAGGGCGCGGTCGAAGCCGCGCCCTCAGGCAACGCCTTACTCGCCCTGTCGGGCTGCGGCGTCGAGTTCAAAAGCCGTGTGCAGGGCGCGCACGGCGAGTTCCAGGTACTTCTCCTCGATTACCACGGAAACCTTGATTTCCGAGGTGGAGATCATCTGGATATTGATGCTTTCCTTGGCCAGGGACTCGAACATGCGGCTCGCCACGCCCGCGTGGGAGCGCATGCCAACACCAACGATCGAGACCTTGGCAATCTTGGTATCGCCCACCACTTCCCGGGCGCCAATCTCGTCGGCCGTCTTCTTGAGCACGGCTTCGGCGGACTGGTAGTCGTTGCGGTGCACGGTAAAGGTGAAGTCGGTGGTGTTATCGTGCGCAACGTTCTGCACGATCATGTCGACTTCAATGTTGGCGGCACTGATCGGCCCCAGAATCTTGAAGGCCACGCCGGGAGTGTCTGGCACGCCACGGATGGTCAGCTTGGCTTCATCGCGGTTGAAAGCGATGCCGGAAATGATCGGCTGTTCCATGGATTCCTCTTCATCAATAGTAATGAGGGTGCCCGGACCCTCCTTGAAGCTGTGCAGGACGCGCAGCGGAACGTTGTACTTGCCGGCGAATTCAACCGCGCGGATCTGCAATACCTTGGAACCGAGGCTGGCCATTTCCAGCATCTCTTCGAAGGTAATCTTGTCCAGGCGCTGAGCCACGGGCACAACCCGTGGGTCGGTGGTATAGACGCCATCCACATCGGTGTAGATCTGGCACTCGTCAGCCTTGAGGGCTGCTGCCAGCGCGACACCAGTGGTATCGGAACCGCCACGACCAAGGGTGGTGATGTTGCCGTGCTCATCCACGCCCTGGAAACCGGCGACAACCACGACACGACCGGCCTTCAGGTCACCACGAATTTTCTGATCGTCGATCTGCAGGATACGCGCTTTGTTATGCGCGCTGTCCGTCAGGATACGGACTTGGTTACCGGTGTAGGACACCGCCGGCACGCCACGCTTGATCAGCGCCATGGCCAGCAAGGCGATGGTCACCTGCTCGCCGGTGGAAACGATCACATCCAGCTCGCGGGGGACCGGTTGCTGGTCGCCGCTGATTTGCTTGGCCAGATCGATCAGACGGTTGGTCTCGCCGCTCATTGCCGACAGCACGACCACCAGGTCATCGCCAGCGTCACGGAATTTCTTAACCTTGTCGGCGACTTGTTCGATTCTCTCGACGGTGCCGACCGAGGTGCCTCCAAATTTCTGTACGATCAAAGCCATTTCAAAGCCGCCTCTGCCCGTGAAGGGCGCCCAAATAATCACTCAACAGCGGCCGGGTCCGCCTTGGCGAACCCGGGGCGCCGCCTTAAATACCCTGCTCTACAAATGCAACGGTCTGGGCCAATGCCGCGTCCAGGGCGCCGGCATCGGTACCGCCGCCTTGCGCCATGTCTGGACGACCACCGCCCTTCCCGCCCACTGCCGCAGCGGCCTGCTTCATCAAATCACCGGCTTTGAGTTGGCCAGTCAGGTCTTTGGTCACGCCTGCGACGAGAACGACCTTTTCCTCATGGACACCGCCGAGCAGGATCACTGCGCGGCCGAGTTTGTTTTTCAGTTGATCGACCAGCGCCAACAAGGCCTTGCCGTCTTGGCCGTCGAGACGCGCGGCCAGCACTTTCACGCCCTTGACATCCACGGCCTGGGCCGACAGATCGTCGCCCGCGGCGCTGGCGGCCTTGGCCTGCAACTGCTCGAGTTGCTTTTCCAGCGCGCGGTTGCGCTCCAGCACAGCCGACAGCTTGTCGATCAGGTTGTCGCGACTGCCCTTGATCAGGCTGGCCGCTTCCTTGAGTTGTTCTTCCGCCGCGTTGAGGTACGCCAGCGCCGCTGCGCCAGTGACGGCCTCGATACGTCGCACGCCGGAGGCCACGCCGCCTTCGCTGATGATCTTCAGCAGGCCGATGTCGCCGGTGCGATTGGCATGGATGCCACCGCACAGCTCAACGGAGAAGTCGCCCATGCTCAGTACACGGACACTGTCGCCATACTTCTCGCCGAACAGCGCCATCGCGCCCTTGCGCTTGGCGGTCTCGATATCGGTTTCTTCGGTTTCTACCGGTGAGTTCTTGCGGATCTGCGCGTTGACAATGTCTTCCAGCGCCTTGATCTGCTCAGGCTTGATGGCTTCGAAGTGGCTGAAGTCGAAGCGCAGGCGCTGGCTGTCCACCAAGGAGCCTTTCTGCTGGACATGCTCGCCCAGCACCTGGCGCAACGCTGCGTGCAGCAAATGCGTGGCGGAGTGGTTCAGGGAAGTCGCGTGGCGAACCTCGGCATCGACATGAGCGGCCACTGGGGCGGCGATCATCAGGCTGCCGGAAGCCAGCACGCCGTGGTGCAGGAAGGCACCGCCGGTCTTGGTGGTATCGCGTACATCGAAGCGCGAGTTGCCCGCCTGCAGGTAACCGCTGTCGCCGATCTGGCCGCCGGATTCGGCGTAGAACGGTGTCTTGTCCAGCACGATCACGCCTTCCTGGCCTTCGCTCAGGATGTCGACCGACTGCCCATCCTTATAGATGGCGACGATCTTGGCCGAACCGGTGGTCGCGGCGTAGCCAGTGAACTCGGTCGCCACGTCAACCTTGACCAGGCTGTTGTAGTCCATGCCGAAGGAGCTCGCGGAGCGCGCACGCACACGCTGGGCTTCCATCTCGCGCTCGAAACCTTCCTCGTCGAGGGTCAGGTTGCGCTCGCGGGCGATGTCGCCAGTCAGGTCCATCGGGAAGCCGTACGTGTCGTACAGTTTGAACACCACATCGCCCGGGACCACGTTGCCCTTGAGTTCGGCCAGGTCCTGCTCGAGGATCTTCAGGCCTTGCTCCAGGGTCTTGGCGAACTGCTCTTCTTCGCCCTTGAGCACGCGCTCGATATGCGCCTGTTGGGTCTTGAGTTCCGGGAAGGCTTCGCCCATCTCGGCCACCAGCGCCCCGACGATCTGATAGAAAAAACTGCCCTTGGCGCCCAGCTTGTTGCCGTGGCGGCAGGCGCGGCGGATGATCCGGCGCAGCACATAACCGCGTCCTTCGTTGGAAGGCAGTACACCGTCGGCAATCAGGAAGCCGCAGGAACGGATGTGGTCAGCGACTACTTTCAGCGAAGCCTGGTTGTCGTTGGTGCAGCCGATGGCCTTGGCCGACGCGCTCAGCAGGCTCTGGAACAGGTCGATTTCGTAGTTGGAGTGAACGTGCTGCAGCACCGCGCTGATCCGCTCCAGGCCCATGCCGGTGTCCACCGACGGTGCTGGCAGCGGATGCAACACGCCATCGGCGGTGCGGTTGAACTGCATGAAGACGTTGTTCCAGATTTCGATATAGCGGTCACCGTCTTCTTCCGGCGAGCCCGGTGGGCCACCCCAGATGTCGGCGCCGTGATCGTAGAAGATCTCGGTGCAAGGGCCACATGGGCCGGTGTCACCCATGGTCCAGAAGTTATCCGACGCGTAGGGCGTACCCTTGTTGTCGCCGATGCGCACCATGCGCTCAGCCGGGACACCGACGTCCTTGGTCCAGATGTCATAGGCTTCGTCGTCGGTGGCATAGACCGTTACCCAAAGTTTTTCCTTGGGCAGGTTCAGCCATTTGTCAGACGTGAGGAACGTCCAGGCAAAGGTAATGGCGTCACGCTTGAAATAATCACCGAAGCTGAAGTTGCCCAGCATCTCGAAGAACGTGTGGTGACGAGCGGTATAGCCGACGTTTTCCAGGTCGTTGTGCTTGCCGCCGGCGCGCACGCACTTCTGGCTGCTCACCGCACGGGTGTAGGCACGTTTTTCCTGGCCCAGGAAGCAGTCCTTGAACTGGTTCATCCCCGCGTTGGTGAACAGCAGGGTCGGGTCGTTGCCCGGAATCAAAGAGCTGGAGGCTACTCGGGTGTGGCCTTGCTCTTCGAAGAAGCGAAGGAAGGCTTCACGGATTTCTGCGCTTTTCATTAGGTTCTTCCACGGAGGCTGCGGCCAAAGGCCTGTGCAAAACGTCAACAGACGGAGCAACGGCAAAGGGCCGCATTATATCGGCCCTTCGCGTGGGGTACAGCGTGTTTATGCGATAGAAACTATCAATTACCCCGGTTCCCGGGTCATTGGCGGGAAAATTCGACGAAAGTGGTGATCACGTGATCGATTTGCGCCGCGCTCACGTCCATGTGCGTCACCATTCGCAGCCGTGAAGCCGCGCTGAGCTTGACGCCCCGCTCATCGGCAAACGCCTTGATCGCCTCGGCCCGCTCACCCATTTGCACGTAGACCATGTTGGTATGCACCGGCTCGACCTCGTAGCCCGCCGCGCGCAAGCCTTCGGCGAGCCTCTGAGCATTGGCGTGGTCATCAGCCAGGCGCTGGACGTTATGGTCCAGGGCATACAGCCCCGCCGCAGCGAGGATCCCGGCCTGGCGCATCCCCCCGCCAACCATTTTACGCAGCCGGCGGGCCTTGCCGATCAGCTCGACCGTGCCGCACAGCACCGAGCCCACCGGAGCCCCCAGCCCCTTGGACAGGCACACCGACACCGAATCGAAATGTTGGGTGATTTCCCGGGCATCGACATTCAGCTTGACGGCGGCGTTGTACAACCGTGCCCCGTCCAGATGAAGGGCAAGCCCATGCTCCTGGGTAAAGCGCCGGGCTCGGGCCAGGTAATCCAGCGGCAGCACCTTGCCCTGCATGGTGTTTTCCAGGGCTAGCAGTCGTGTGCGGGCAAAGTGGAAATCGTGGGGCTTGATCGCCGCCGCGACGTGCGCCAGGTCTAACGAGCCATCCGCCTGCACTTCGAGAGGTTGCGGCTGGATCGAACCAAGCACCGCCGCGCCGCCGCCCTCGTATTTGTAGGTGTGGGCTTGCTGGCCGACGATATATTCGTCGCCGCGCTCGCAATGGGCCATCAACCCCAGCAGATTACTCATGGTGCCTGAGGGCACGAACAGTGCCGCGGCAAAACCCAAGCGCTCGGCGAGCTCGGCTTCGAGACGGTTGACAGTCGGGTCTTCGCCATACACATCGTCGCCGGTCGGCGCGCTGGCCATGGCATCCAGCATGCCGGCGGAGGGTTGGGTGACCGTGTCGCTGCGAAGATCGATAACACTCATGAATCTGGCCTCGGGTTCTGGTGGGGAAAATTCCCTTTCTAAGGGCAATTACTGCGGGCATGGCGCGGAATAATCAAGCCCAGGACCACACGAACCATCCAAATCACCTGTGGTAGCGAGCTTGCTCGCTCCCACAGGGGTTATGTGTTAAAAATCCTCCGCCGTCACAAAATGTGTCGGCAAAACGTTCTCAGGGCGGGGTGCGATTCCCCACCGGCGGTAATTGCGCGCAATGCGCATAGCCCGCGAGCGCTTGGCACTACACGGCTTTCGCGGTGCAGCGGCAAGGTCAGCAGACTCGGTGTGATCCCGGGGCCGACGGTCATAGTCCGGATGAAGAGAGAACGGGATCGACACCCAAGGGCCGACTGCGACTCTGCGCGCGGCGTACCCTCGAATCCCCTTCGATTCATGACGCCCTGTTTTTTACACAAACAGGAACCAGAACATGCAACCCACCGCAATCGACAGCAAGACCAAAACCCATCCGGGCGAGCGCGTCGCGTTCATCCAGGCCTGCTGGCACAAGGAAATCGTCGACCAGAGCCGCAAAGGCTTCGTCGCCGAAATGATCAGCCAGGGCTACCAGGAAAGCGACATCGACTTCTTCGAAGTCGGCGGTGCCTTTGAAATCCCGCTTCACGCCAAGTTGCTGGCCAAATCCGGCCGTTACGCCGGTATCGTCGCTGCCGGCCTGGTGGTGGATGGCGGGATCTACCGCCACGAGTTTGTCGCCCAATCGGTCATCAGCGGCCTGATGCAGGTCCAATTGGAAACCGAGGTACCGGTGTTCTCGGTCGTGTTGACGCCGCATCACTTCCATGCAGGCGAAGAACACCAGAAGTTTTTCTTCGAGCACTTCGTACACAAGGGTCAGGAAGCGGCGAAGACGTGTGCCGATACGCTGCATAAGACTCGGGCGTTGCGTCGCAGTGAGCAGCGGGCGGTAGCGGTTTAAAAGCCGCTAAAAAACCTGTGGGAGCGAGCTTGCTCGCGATAGCGGTGCTCCAGCCGACATCCTTGTCGCTGACACTCAGCTATCGCGAGCTAGCTCGCTCCCACAGGGGTTCAGCGGCGTGCGTGAGATTCGGGTCAGGCCAAGTTTTCGTCAGTCGCTGGCACGATCAGGATGCCGGCCCGCAAACCATTCTTCACCTTGGGGTTCGGGAAGATGATCCGGGCGCCCTCTTCTTCGATCACCCAGCGGGTCTGGGCGATGTCTTCGGCCAGCACATAGCCTTTATCCAGTTCCGAGAAATTCTCGATGTCCGCGGGCAGATTCAGGCGGAAGCTGTCGCTGTGCTTGATGATTTCCCGCGCCACGCTGAACAGTTGCAGGCCGTCCAGGCTGTCCTCCAGCTCGGGTTCATTGCCTTCGATGATCTGCTGCAGACGGGTTTCCAGCAAGTTGACGTTGACGCCGTCGTTTTGCCCGAACGGCCGGGCCTTGCCCAGTTCCAGGGTGAAGGATTCGGCACCGAGCTGGTCGTAGGTGTAGGCGCTGAATACGATGGAGGGCTTGTTCTGCAGCAACACCGCTTCCATGCCCGCCGCGCGCAGGCGCGCCAGTTCACGGCGTGAGTGCTGGCGGCCTTCTTTCCAGGGGTACAGGGCGAACTGCTCGATCTTCGAGCCGCGAATGGCGGTGTGCAGGTCGTAGTGCAGACGGCTGCGGTCCGGCACGCTGAAAAAACTTGCGGCCAGGCGCTCCAGCTCACAGGCGCGCAACGCTTCGGGCCCGCCACTCAACTCATGACGACCATTGAACAGCCGGTTGACGTCCTGCTCGACAAAGCGCTCGCCGCGACGGATTGCCTCGGGATTTCCGAACAGGAACAGAATGCGCGCCCGGGGCTTCAGGTCGCCACGGGCAACGTCATGCAACAGCCGGTCAAGCAATTCGATCGGCGCGGTTTCGTTGCCGTGGATACCCGCCGACAGCAGCAGATCCAGGCCATTATCCCGGGCTTCGGGCGGCTTGACCTCCAGCGCGCCCTCGCTCAGCCAGCGCATCCGTACGCCTTCGACAGTCAGTTGAGTCTTCTCCGCTGGTTCACGGCCGGCGAGGGTCAGTTCAAGCAGTTTGCCGAGGGCGAGCATAATGCGGTTTCCTTAATGGTCGTGGCCGCAATCCGGGCCATGGATATGGTCATCGTCGCCGACGTCTGCCGGTTCCATTTCCAGTTGCAGGCTGACCAGGTTGGTCGCCAACGGACGCAACAGCAGGTTGGCGTATTCCTCGTCTCCTTCCTCCACGTCGACGCCGATCAGCAACTGACCACGGCCGTCCTGCTGGATCCACAGTTCCTTGCCCTGCCACATCACCGCGACGCGGGTGCAGGAGGTTTCCAGTTGCGTGCCGTCGGTGTCTTCAAGAATCAGCTGCAGGGTATCGCTCATGTTTTTACATTCTCGTCTGGGGATAAGGCAACGCGCCCTGCTTTGACTGTAGTCAGGTCGCGCGCGCTTTCAATTGATCTGGAAAGGATAGACCGAGCCAAGTTTAAGGATTTGTGTCAGCTCATCCAGGGCCGACCGGCATTCAAGCAGCAACTGCGGGTCCGCCAGGTCGTTTTCGGCCATGCGGTCGCGGTAGTGGCGCTCGACCCACTGGGTCAGCGAATCGTACAGCGGCGCGGTCATGATAACCCCTGGGTTGACGGCGGCCAGTTCGGTTTCGTTCAACGCCACGCGCAACCGCAGGCACGCCGGGCCGCCACCGTTCTGCATGCTTTGCTTGAGGTCGAAGACCTTCACTTCCCGGATGACCCCGCCAGAACCCGTCAGGCCTTGCAGGTACTGCCAGACGCGTTCGTTGCTGCGGCACTCTTCCGGCACGATCAACAGCATCGAGCCATCGGGACGCGAAAGCAATTGGCTGTTAAACAAGTAGGAACGCACCGCGTCATCCACGGTGACCGCCGAACGCGGTACACACACCGACTGAAATTTCCCACCAACCTTGGCGAGTTTGTTGCTCAGCTCGGCCAGCATCTTGTCGGTCTCGAGGAACGCATCCTCGTGATAGAACAACACCTCGCCATTGCCCACTGCGATCACGTCGTTGTGGAAAACCCCCTGGTCGATCACCGCCGGGTTCTGCTGGGCGTAGACCACGCCCTCTTCGCTCAAGCCGTGCAGGCGGGCAACGGCGCGGGACGCTTCGAGGGTCTGGCGCGCCGGGTATTTCTGTGGCGACGGGAAACGGCTGTCGAATGCACTGCGACCGAACACGAAGAACTCGACACCGGCTTCGCCATAGGCGCGACAGAAACGCGTGTGGTTGGCCGCGCCTTCGTCGCCGAACTGTACCACCGCCGGCAATGCGGCGTGGTGGGCGAAGTGTTGCGCGTTGGCAAACATCGCCCCCAGCACGCGACTGGTGGTCGGGTGTTCGATGCTGCGGTGGTATTTGCAGTTGAGGTTGGCGGCGGTGAAATGCACGCGACCGTCAGCCGTGTCGGCGCTCGGGCTGACGGTGGCGGCATTGGCAACCCACATGCTCGAGGCCGAGCAACTGGCAACGAGCAGCGGCATGGCTTCTTTGGCGGCCTGCTGGATGACCTGGGCATCGCTGCCGGCAAAGCCCAGCCGGCGCAAAGCCGCTACGTCCGGGCGCTCCTGCGGCGCCAGCACCCCTTGCTGGAACCCCATGTCCATCAGCGCTTTCATTTTCGCCAGGCCCTGCAATGCCGCTTCCTTGGGGTTGGAAGATTGCTGGCTGTTGCTCTGGGAGGCGACGTTGCCGTAGGAAAGCCCGCCGTAGTTATGGGTCGGCCCCACCAGACCGTCAAAGTTGACTTCATAGGATTTCATCAGCGAGGCTCCACGAGAATCTGTTTTTTATTGGCATCAAGTAACAACCGCGGCGCGGCCTTCGCGAGCAAGCTCGCTCCCACAAGGTTCTGCGCAATCCTTGTGGGAGCGAGCTTGCTCGCGATCGGGGTTCACACCATTCTCACGCCGGGGGTCAGGGCAGCCGGCATCACAAGGCTTGGTGTCTCCAACGAAGCCACCGGATACGCGCAATAATCCGCCGCGTAATAAGCGCTGGCGCGGTGGTTGCCCGAGGCACCAACGCCGCCGAACGGCGCGCTGCTGGCGGCGCCGGTCAGTTGTTTGTTCCAGTTGACGATACCGGCGCGGCTTTGCAGCCAGAACTGCTCGTAGCGTTCCTGGGAATCCGAAAGCAAGCCGGCGGCCAGGCCATATTGAGTATTGTTGGCTTCGCTGATCGCCCCCGCGAAATCCTTGTAGCGAATGACCTGCAGCAACGGCCCGAACAATTCCTCGTCGGGGCGCTCGGCCACGGCAGTGACATCGAGGATCCCTGGCGTCAACAACGCAGCCTGGGGTTGCGGCTGGGTCATGGCCAGCAGCGGCACGGCGCCCTTGCCCAGTAAATGGTTTTGCGCATCCATCAGGGCCTTCGCGGCGGCAAGGGAAACCACCGAGCCCATGAACGGCGCCGGTTGCTGGTCGAAGGCCCCGACGTCGAGGGTCGAGCTGACCTGCACCAGGCGCGCCAGCAAGGCATCGCCCCAGGCGCCTTCCGGCACCAGCAGGCGGCGCGCGCAGGTGCAGCGCTGGCCGGCGGAAATGAATGCGGACTGGATGACGGTGTACACCGCCGCATCGACGTCGGCCACCTCATCGACCACCAACGGATTGTTGCCACCCATTTCCAGGGCGAGGATCTTGTCCGGGCGACCGGAGAACTGTTGGTGCAGAAGATTGCCGGTACGGCTGGACCCGGTGAAGAACAGCCCGTCGATCCCTGGTTCCGCCGCCAGGGCAATACCGGTTTCCCGCGCGCCTTGCAGCAGGTTCAACACACCTGCCGGCAGGCCCGCCTCCTCCCAGCACTTGACCGTCAGCTCGGCGACTTTCGGCGTCAGCTCACTGGGCTTGAACAACACGCAATTGCCCGCCAGCAGCGCAGGCACAATGTGCCCGTTGGGCAAGTGACCGGGGAAGTTGTAAGGACCGAACACCGCCACCACACCGTGGGGCTTGTGGCGCAGCACGGCGGTAGCGTCGCCCAGAGGGCCGCTTTTCTCGCCGGTGCGCTCGCGGTAGCTCTGCACTGAGATGGCGACTTTGTTGATCATGCTGGTGACTTCGGTGGCGGCTTCCCACAAGGGCTTGCCGGTTTCCTCACCAATGCAACGGGCCAATTCGTCAGCGTGCGTCTTCAGGGTGTCGGCGAACGCTTCCAACACCTGGATGCGCTCATCCAGCGAGCGTCGCGCCCAGTCCGGGAATGCCTGGCGCGCCGCCTGCACGGCGGACTCCACCTGCGCCGCCGTCGCGCCTTTTCCAGACCACAGCACTTGCTGGGTCACCGGGTTCAACGACTCAAAGACGTCGCCCTGGCCTTCCAGCCAACTTCCAGCGATGTACAACGATTTCATTATTTCGACTCCCGAGCGGCAGACAACGCCACGGCACGCACCTGGTCGCCAGCGTTGAGTTGAAGACGTTTGGCGGTCAGTGGATCGACCACCAGGGTGCCCGCGGCGAAACGCGCCGGCGCAGCCGTGATGCGGCAGTCCTGGCATTTGCGGTTATGAATGAGAAATGGCGTGGCGTCATCGCCGGGCGTGCCAACGGCCAGAACCAGCGCCTGGCTGTCGCGGATCGCGCGGATCTTGCCGGTCTCGCACTCGATGGCCGGGCCAGCGTCGAAGATGTCGACGTAGCCCTGGTAACTGAATCCTTCGCTCTTGAGCATCGACAGCGCCGGCTCGGTGTCGGGATGGACCTGGCCGATCACCGCCCGGGCGTCCTCGGACAAGAAGCAGGTGTACAGCGGGAACTTGGGCATCAGCTCGGCGATGAACGCTTTGTTACCGACCCCGGTCAGGTAGTCGGCCTGGCTGAACTCCATCTTGAAGAAGTGCCGGCCCAGGCTTTCCCAGAACGGCGAGCGCCCGTTGTCGTCGGACATGCCGCGCATCTCGGCGATGATCTTGTTGCCGAACAGCTGTGGGAATTCGGCGATGAACAGCAGCCGCGCCTTCGCCAGCATCCGGCCATTGAGGCCATTGCGGTAGTCCGCGTGGAGGAACAGCGAGCACAGCTCGGAATTGCCCGTCAGGTCGTTGGCCAGGAACAACGTCGGGATCTCCCGATAGATGTTCAGCTCTTGGGAAGCACTGACTGTCAGGCCAACCCGGAAGTTGTACCAAGGCTCACGCAACCCCACGGCGCCTGCGATGGCGGAAATACCCACCACGCGACCGTCATCGTCTTCGAGCACGAACAGGTAGTCCGCGTCGCCACGCCCAGCTTCGCCGCGAAAGGTCTTTTCGGCCCAGCCAACCCGATGGGCCAGACGCTCTTCATTGGCCGGCAAGGTGGTCAGGCCGGTGCCGGTGCTGCGGGCCAGGGCGATCAGAGCGGGTAAATCGCTGCTGCGTACGGGACGAACGATCATGCTATCTCCTCGAACGGGCCGCTCATGCCACCCGCGAAAACTGCTGTTTAAACCGCTACCAGGCGCACGCTGGCGCCTTCGCCAACACCCAGGGCTTCGGCTGCTTCCATGTCCAGCGTCACAGGTTTGCCTGGCGCGTAGTCGAGGTCGAGCAACACGGCGCGGTAATCCTGGAGTTGGGCATTGGCCACCAGGTACTGCCGCCCGGCGCCCTTGACGGTTTCGCCGATCTTCACCGGCACCACGCGGCTCTGGGCGATCGAGCGGATCCCCGAGACGCGAGCGTGCAGGGTCGGGCCGCCGTCAAAGATGTCGATGTAGTGATCGGTCTCGAAACCCTCGCGCATCAGGATGTCGAAGGTGATCTGCGCGCGCGGGTGGACCTGGCCCATGGCTTCCTGGGCGGCATCCGGCAACAGCGGCACGTAGATCGGGTAATGCGGCATCAGCTCGGCGAGGAAGGTCCGGCTTTTCAACCCGCACAGGCGCTCGGCTGCGGCATAGTTGAGGTCGAAGAAGTTGCGACCGATGGCGTCCCAGAATGGCGAGTCGCCGTTTTCGTCGCTATAGCCGACGATCTCGGTCACCACCGAATCGGCGAAACGCTCCGGGTGGCTGGCGACAAACAGCAGACGCCCGCGCGAGTTCAGCTCCGACCACGGCGAACCCACCAGTTCCGGGACCACGTAGAAGCTGGTCAGCAAGCTATTGCCGGTCAGGTCGTGGCACTGGGAGAGTACGTGGATCTTGTTGTGGATCTTCAGCTCACGGGAAGCGTGGACGAAGGTCTCGTTGCGGAAGCTGTAGAACGGTTCGGAATAACCCGCCGAAGCGACAATGGCCGAACAGCCGGCCAATCTGCCGGTGGCGGTGTCTTCGAGAACGAAGAAATAACTTTCTTCACCATTGAAGCTGACTTCGGCGGCAAACGAGGCCTCGCTTGCGGCGATCTTGTCGCTCAAGCGTTCCACGTCATCCGGCAAGGAAGTGACACCGATCGGGCTGTCCGCAGCCAGACGCTGTACCTCGCCCAGATCAGCCATTTGCGCGGGGCGCATCACCAGCATGGTGTCACTCCTTAACTTGAAATAAAGGGTTCGACCGTAAGATCGATACACAGAAAAAAACTAAACGAATACCCTGGCCCATGACTACATTTGCGGCGGTCTTCGATTTTTCAGCCACTGCAAGACTCCTGTGGGAGCGAGCTTGCTCGCGATAGCGGTGTGTCAGTCACTTTGATACTGGCTCATCCGCCGCCATCGCGAGCAAGCTCGCTCCCACAAGGGATCCAGTCCAGCTTCAGCCTTGGGTCAACTTCACCGCGGCCCGCTCGAAGCGGTCCAGGCCGGCGTCGATGTCGGCGTCTTCCACCACCAGGCTCGGAGCGAAGCGGATCACGTCCGGGCCGGCTTGCAGGATCATCAGGCCTTCCTGTTCGGCGGCGTTGAAGATGTCCTTGGCCTTGCCCTTCCAGGCGTCGTTCAGCACACAACCGATCAGCAGACCCAGGCCACGCACTTGGGTGAACAGGCCGTACTTCTCGCCGATCTGCAACAGCCGGGTCTTGAATTTGTCGTGCTTGGCCTTGACGCCATTGAGCACTTCAGGGGTATTGACCACATCGATTACCGCTTCGGCCACCGCGCAGGCCAGCGGGTTGCCGCCGTAGGTGGTGCCGTGGGTGCCGACGACAAGGTGCTTGGCCAGCGCTTCGGTGGTGAGCATCGCCGCGATCGGGAAACCACCGCCCAGGCTCTTGGCGCTGGTGAGGATGTCCGGGACCACGCCGTAATGCATGTAGGCGAACAGCTCGCCGCTACGGCCCATGCCTGTCTGCACTTCGTCGAAAACCAGCAGTGCGTTGTGTGCATCGCACAGTTCACGGGCGCCCTGCAGGTAGGCCAACTCGGCCGGCAACACACCGCCCTCGCCTTGGATGGGTTCCAGCACCACGGCGCAGGTCTTGTCCGAGACCGCCGCTTTCAGAGCCGCCAGGTCGTTGTAAGGAACGTGGGTGATGCCAGTAATTTTAGGGCCGAAACCATCGGAGTACTTCGACTGCCCGCCTACGTTGACGGTGAACAGCGTCCGGCCGTGGAAACTGTTGAGCGCGGCGATGATTTCATATTTTTCGCTGCCGAACCGATCGAACCCGACCCGGCGGGCCAGCTTGAAAGCGGCCTCGTTGGCTTCGGCGCCGGAGTTGCAGAAGAATGCGCGCTCGGCGAAGGTCGCATCGACCAGTTTATGCGCCAGGCGCAGGGCTGGCTCGTTGGTGAACACGTTCGATACGTGCCACAGCTTATTGGCCTGCTCGGTCAGTGCACCGACCAGCGCCGGGTGGGCATGGCCCAGTACGTTGACCGCGATACCGCCCGCAAAGTCGATCAGCTCGCGACCGGACTGGTCCCACACGCGGGAACCGGCACCACGCACAGGAATGAAGGCTGCAGGTGCATAGTTGGGAACCATCACCTGGTCGAAATCGGCGCGTTGTACCGCGGCTTGCTCAACGGACATCGGAGTCTCCTGAAGAGGAACACCCGCCTGGAACTGGCGAGCTTGGTAAGGATTGTAAGGACAGTTTTCAGCCCGGCCTTGCCGCCAAGCGACAACTTCTTATAGCGCCAACCCACGTTTTGCGCGGGTTTACGGCAATGCGACAAATAGCGTCGCAATGGCGCAGTTTAAACGTTGCCGGTGTATTTGAGGTGCCTGCATCCACATTTCCACTGCCAGGCACAAAACACCTGTGGGAGCAGTTTTTGTGTTGACCGCTCTATCCGCAGTCTTACCATTTAGCCGCGCTCGGACGGAACCGAGGACAATTCGAACGGGCTGCTGCTACGCCGCTGGTTGCGATCTTCCCGCGGTGTCGCGCCGAAGAAGTTGCGGTAGGCGCTGGAGAAGTGTGGCCCCGAGGAGAAACCACAGGACAGGCCGATCTGGATGATGGATTTGCTGGTCTGCATCAACATCTGCCGGGCCTTGTTCAGGCGCAGCTCCAGGTAATACTGGCTCGGCACGCGATTAAGGTACTGCTTGAAGATCCGCTCCAGCTGCCGGCGGGACACGCACACATGTTGGGCGATCTCGTCGGTGGTCAACGGCTCTTCGATGTTGGCTTCCATCAACAGCACGGCCTGGGTGAGCTTCGGATGACTGGAACCCAGGCGGTTCTGCAACGGAATACGCTGGCGCTCGCCGCCTTCACGGATGCGCTCGACCACCAGTTCTTCCGACACCGCGCCAGCCAGTTCGGCGCCGTGGTCCCGGGCCAGCACCGCCAACAGCAGATCAAGCACCGACATGCCGCCGCAAGCGCTCAGGCGATCGCGGTCCCAATCAAACAAATGGCTGGTGGCGATGACCTTGGGGAAGCGCTCGGAGAAGTCATCTTGCCAGCGCCAGTGAACGGCAGCTCGATAGCCATCGAGCAAACCCAACTGCGCCAGCGGATAGACGCCAGCGGACAAACCGCCGATGACGCAACCTGCGCGCACCAATTGCTTGAGGGCGCTGCTCAGCGGCGAGGCCAGCGTCGTTGGTGGCTCGTCGGCCACCAGAAACAGTTTCTGAAGACCTTCGAGCTTGCCGACCCAGGATTCACCGGGTAACTGCCAGGCGCCCTCGGCCGGTGGCTCGGCTTGCAGGAACGACAATTCGTAGACCACGTCCGGATGCACGCGCTGGGCGACACGCAAGGCCTCCTCGGCCAGCGCCAGCGTCAAGGCTTTAGTGCTGGGCCAAATCAGGAAACCTATTCGATGGGCAGTCATGGCGGGCAATCCGAAGCGAAAACAGTGTTAAAGCCGAAAGCGGCTGCAACCAAACTAGACCATCTGGCGCATGGCGCGCAGCATGATCCAATCCGGTGCGTAACGGGAGCGATTACTTGAGGCTGCCCGACAGAAATTGTTGCAGGCGCTCCGATTGCGGGTTGACCAGCACTTCCCGTGGGTTGCCGCTTTCTTCAACGATGCCTTTGTGCAGGAATACCAACTGGTTCGACACTTCGCGGGCAAAGCCCATTTCATGAGTCACCACCACCATGGTCCGGCCTTCCTGCGCCAACGCCTGCATCACTTTGAGCACGTCGCCCACCAATTCAGGGTCGAGGGCCGAAGTCGGTTCATCGAACAGCATCACCTCCGGCTCCATCGCCAGCGCCCGGGCGATCGCCACGCGCTGCTGCTCGCCGCCGGACATGTGGCCTGGGTAGGCGTCCTTGCGATGGGCCACGCCGACCTTGTTCAGGTAGTGCTCGGCCTTCTCCCGCGCTTCGGCCTTGGCCACGCCCAATACATGCACCGGCGCTTCCATGATGTTTTCCAGGGCGGTCATGTGGGACCACAAGTTGAAGTGCTGGAACACCATCGACAACCGCGAA
Organism: Pseudomonas algeriensis; assembly: GCF_048847255.1. NCBI lineage: Bacteria > Pseudomonadati > Pseudomonadota > Gammaproteobacteria > Pseudomonadales > Pseudomonadaceae > Pseudomonas > Pseudomonas algeriensis. Next base: position 89,849 of record NZ_JBKKRK010000020.1, read on the forward strand.
CGCATGCGCTGCAGTTGCTTTGGGTCCGCGGCCTTCATGGCGCCGTCCTTGCCTGCTACGAGCTTCAACTCTTCGTTGTTGAGGAAGATCTTGCCGGCATGGGGTTGCTCAAGCAGGTTGATGCAACGCAGGAAGGTACTCTTGCCGGAGCCACTGGAGCCGATGATGCTGATCACATCGCCGGCGGCGGCTTTCAAGGACACGCCCTTGAGCACTTCGTGACTGCCATAGCGTTTATGCAGGTCTTGGACTTCAAGCTTGTACATGCGGTCGGTTCTCACAAAACGTCAATCGTTGAGCAGTCGATCGGATCGATGCGTTATCAGTGCTTGCGCGGGGCCAGGTAACCCAGCCAGCGGCGCTCGGCCAGCTTGAACAGGCGCACCAGGATGAAGGTCAGGCACAGGTAGAACACGCCGGCCGTGATGTAGGCCTCGAACGGCAAGTAGTACTGCGCATTCACCGTGCGCGCGGCACCAGTGATGTCGATCAAGGTGACGATGGACGCGAGACTGGTGGTCTGCAGCATCATGATCACTTCGTTGCTGTATTGCGGCAGCGCCCGGCGCAGGGCCGAGGGCAGCAGGATCCGGCGATACAGCTTGTAGCGCGACATCCCCATCGCCTTGGCCGCCTCGATCTCACCGTTGGGCGTGGCCCGCAGGCTGCCGGCGATGATTTCGGCGGTGTAGGCGCTGGTATTGATGGCGAACGCCAGGCACGCACAGAACGTCGCGCTGGACAGCCACGGCCAGAGGAAGCTTTCGCGCACGACGGCGAACTGCGCCAGCCCGTAATAGATCAGGAACAACTGCACCAGCATCGGCGTGCCGCGAATCACATAGGTGTAGAGCCACGCCGTCATGTTGACGACCGGCTGCTTGGACACCCGCATCAGCCCCAGGGGCAGCGCCGCCAACAGGCCGAAGAACAGCGACAAGGCCAACAGCTTCAGGGTGGTCAGCAAGCCGTTGAAGTACAGCGGCAAGGCTTCAATGATGACGTTGTAGTCGAAGATCATAGATCAGCCGCCCTTACGCCTACCGAGTAGCGCTTCTCAAGGTGACGCAATGCCAGCAACGAAACGCTGGTGATCACCAGGTACATCGCCGCAACTGCGAGGAAGAAGGTGAAAGGCTCGCGGGTGGCATCCGCCGCCTGCTTGGCCTTGAACATCATGTCCTGCAGGCCCACCACGGAAATCAGCGCGGTGGCCTTGGTCAGTACCAACCAGTTGTTGGTGAAGCCCGGGATCGCCAGTCGGATCATCTGCGGCACCATCACTCGGAAAAACACCTGGAACCCACTCATGCCGTACGCCATGCCCGCCTCCGCCTGGCCCTTGGGGATGGCCATGAACGCGCCGCGGAAGGTTTCCGACAGGTAGGCGCCGAAGATGAAACCCAGGGTGCCGATACCGGCCGCCAGCGGATTCAGGTCGATGTAGTCGTCATAGCCAAGCATCGGCGCCACACGGTTGAGCAAGTCCTGGCCGCCGTAGAAAATCAGCAGGATCAACACCAGGTCCGGAATGCCGCGGATTACCGTCGAATACAGGTCGCCCAGCCACGCCAGCCAACGGACCGGCGAGAGGCGCAGCGCGACACCGATCAACCCCAGGACGATGGCCAGGGCCATGGACGACAAGGCGAGCTGAAGCGTCAACCATGCGCCATCGAGGATGACAGCCCCGTAGCCTTTCAACATGATTCAGGTCCTCGAAAGTGGGATGAAAAAATGGCGCAAACCGCAGAAATCCTGTTGCTTGCGCCATTTCGCCGCAGTGGCGGGACGTGTTACTTGCCGTAGATGTCGAAGGCGAAGTATTTATCCTGGATCTGCTTGTACTTGCCGTTCTCGCGAATGGCAGCGATTGCAGTGTTGATCTTGTCTTTCAACGCGTCACCCTTGCGAACCGCGATACCCACGCCGTCACCGAAGTATTTGACATCGGTGAAGGCCGGGCCAACAAACGCAAAGCCTTTGCCCGCGTCAGTCTTCAGGAAACCGTCATCCAACAGCGTGGCGTCGGCCACGGTGCCGTCGAGGCGACCGGCGGAGACGTCCAGGTAGATCTCGTTCTGCGAACCGTACGGCTTGATCTCGGCACCCAGCGGGGCCAGGACTTCACGTGCGAAACGCTCGTGAATCGAACCGCGCTGCACGCCAATGTTCTTGCCCTTGAGCTCGGCCAGGCCGTCGCTGACCTGGGTGCCGGCCTTCATCACCAGACGGGCCGGGGTGTTGTAGTACTTGTTGGTGAAATCAACGGATTTCTTGCGATCTTCGGTGATCGACATCGACGACAGGATCGCGTCGATCTTGCGTACCTTGAGCGCCGGAATCAGGCCGTCGAACTCTTGCTCGACCCACACGCACTTGACCTTCATCTCTTCACACAGCGCATTACCGATGTCGTAGTCGAAGCCGACGATGCTGCCGTCCGGAGCCTTGGAGGCAAACGGAGGGTAAGCGGCTTCGATACCGATTTTCAGGGGCTTCTCATCAGCGAAGGTCGGCAGGGACAGCACGGACAGTGCCAGGGCGCCAAGCAGCACAAGTTTCTTCATCTTGGGACTCCATCGGTAAAGGGCGAAAACGGCAGAGTGAGCAACAGCCCAATATGCGAATGGGTGGAACGAACTTTGGTGCTGCGTCCGACAAGCGCGCATTTTATTCAACGCAGGCCACGACGAGCGAGTGATCGGCATTCTAACGACAGGCCCGAAGCCGATATTTCTTCAATGCGACAACAAATTACAGAAGCACCGAGAAAGCTGTTCGAGCACATTGACAGCCCCGCAAATACATGCAAGAGCAAAGGAAAGGGAACCGATCCATGCTGCAAATAGCGGGCCCATTATTGGCAAACCCTTCTAATCCGGCAAGCACAGCGTGTCGGCTTGTTTTTCGAGGTGCGTGAAAACGCCCTGCGACGGGGCTTGGCGTTTCACATCGCCCCGTTGTGGCGCCTTTGGTTACACATTTCGAAACACCGGTAACGTTCCGACGCTTCTTACATTGAACGCCGATATTTATTCATCCATCCCGCCAGCCAACACCAAACCCTGTGGCGAGGGGATTTATCCCCGCTGGGCTGCAAAGCAGCCCCAAGTCACACCACTCATTCTTTCTGATACACCGAGTTGCCTGGCTTTAAGGCTGCTTCGCAGCCCAACGGGGATAAATCCCCTCGCCACAAAAGTGAGCGCCGCAGGCCTATATAAAAAACCCCACCCGGCAAATACCGGGCGGGGCTCTTGGGTACTACATGCGACCGTCAGGCGACGTTCATGGTCTTGTGCGTCTCGATCAGGTGCGCCACCACACCCGGATCGGCCAGGGTGGAAATATCACCCAAACCGTCGTATTCCGCCGTGGCAATCTTGCGCAGGATGCGGCGCATGATCTTGCCGGAACGGGTCTTCGGCAGGCCCGGCGCCCACTGAATGACATCCGGCGAGGCAATCGGACCGATCTCCTTGCGCACCCAGTTCTTCAGTTCCAGGCGCAGGGCCTCGCTGGTCTCTTCGCCGGCATTGAGGGTGACGTAGACATAAATGCCCTGCCCCTTGATGTCATGCGGCACACCCACGACCGCCGCTTCGGCGACTTTCGGGTGGGCGACCATTGCGCTCTCGATCTCGGCGGTGCCCATGCGGTGACCCGACACGTTGAGTACGTCATCCACCCGGCCGGTGATCCAGTAGTAGCCGTCCTCGTCGCGACGCGCACCGTCGCCGGTGAAATACATACCGCTGAAGGTCTTGAAATAGGTATCGACAAAACGGTCATGGTCGCCGTACAGGGTACGCGCCTGGCCTGGCCACGAATCGAGGATCACCAGGTTGCCTTCGGCAGCGCCTTCGACCAGGTTGCCGAGGTTGTCCACCAGTGCCGGCACAACACCGAAGAACGGCCGAGTAGCGGAACCTGGCTTCAACGCCGTAGCGCCTGGCAACGGGCTGATCAGCACACCGCCCGTTTCGGTCTGCCACCAGGTATCGACGATCGGGCAACGCTCCTTGCCGACATTCTTGTGGTACCAATCCCACGCTTCCGGGTTGATTGGCTCGCCCACCGAACCCAGCAGGCGCAGGCTGCTGCCATCGGCGCCTTCGACGGCGGCGGTGCCAGAGGCCATCATCGCGCGAATGGCGGTAGGCGCGGTGTAGAGAATATTGACCTTGTGCTTGTCGATCACCTTGGCCACCCGGGTGATGTCCGGGTAGTTCGGCACGCCTTCGAACAGCACCGTGGTCGCACCGTTGGCCAGCGGGCCATAGACGATGTAGCTGTGGCCGGTGACCCAGCCCACGTCGGCGGTGCACCAGTAGATCTCGCCTGGCTTGTAGTCGAACACCCGCTCATGGGTCAGCGCGGCGTACAACAAGTAGCCAGCCGTGGTGTGCTGCACGCCCTTGGGCTTGCCGGTGGAACCGGAGGTGTAGAGGATGAACAGGGCCTCTTCGGCGCCCATTTCCTTCGGCGCGCATACGGTGCCGGCGACCTTCATCAGGTCCTCGTACCAGATGTCGCGGTGCTGGTTCCACTTGATGTTGCCCGCCGTGCGCTTGCACACGATGACTTTCTGGATGCTGCTGGTTTCCGGGTTGGTCAGCGCATCGTCGACGTTCGCCTTGAGCGGGATTTTCTTGCCAGCACGAATGCCTTCGTCGGCGGTGATCACCACTTTGGATTTGCAGTCGATGATCCGACCGGCCAGGGCCTCGGGAGAGAAGCCACCGAATACCACCGAGTGAATCGCGCCGATGCGGGTACAGGCCAGCATCGCTACCACGGCCTCGGGGATCATCGGCATGTAGATGGTCACCACGTCGCCGCGATGCACGTCCTGGCCGCGCAAGGCGTTGGCGAACTTGCAGACTTCTTCGTGCAGCTCGCGATAGGTGATATTGCGGCTCTCGGAAGGATCGTCGCCTTCCCAGATGATCGCGACTTGATCGCCGCGCTCGGCCAGGTGTCGGTCGAGGCAGTTATAGGAAACGTTCAAGGTGCCATCGGCAAACCACTTGATGTCGACATGGTGGTCGTCGAAAGAAGTCTGCTTCACCGTGGTGAAAGGCTTGATCCAATCGAGGCGCTTGGCCTGCTCGCGCCAGAAGCCGTCCGGGTTGACGACCGACTGCTGGTACATGGCCTTGTAGGTCGCCTCGTCAGTCAGCGTATTGGCCGCTACCTCGGGACGAACGGGATACACAGAAGCCGCACTCATCTTTCTTACCTCGGTGACAATAGTTGTTTTTGTATGATCCCGTTGTAGCCCGGGGCGGGCCTATAGAACCATTCGACGATGGTAGTAACAAGTCCCTACAAAATGTCGGTACTAACTGGCAAACGCACTTGAAGATATCTTCATGTGGCGAGCAAGCCTGCTCGCGAAGGCGCTGGGTCAGCCATCATCGATCCAACGAAAAGTCAGCCGATTGTTACCAGATCAACCAACAGTGTTTATCAAAACCGAGTCTGTTTGCCCCCGCCCCCAACTTCTAAAATCCACCTCGCCAACCGGCAAACACGATTGACGCAACACAGCCCCCACGAAGGCCGTTGATCCAACTTCCAAAACTCGCTCCACACGCAGCCCCAAAAAGGCTGCGTGCCCCCACTCGACCTCAACAAAGGTGAAATACAGATGAAAGCTTTATGGGTTCTGGTCCTCGGCAGCCTCTGCACCACCGCGATGGCTGACGAAACCCCGACCGATCTCGCGCAGCAAAAACCGGCTATCGAGGAGTACACCTACTCCAGCCACTTGGACATTGCCAAGGTCCTTTCCATGAGCACGATCCCGAACGTTTGCGAAGTGGTCCCGGCAACAATGGAATACGAAGACTCCAAGGGCCAACGCCACATCCTGCGCTACCGCGTGCTGGGCAACGGTTGTTCCGACAGCTGATCACAACCAGCAATCCCACGGCCCGATACCGATCGGGCCTGGTTGTGTCTGGAGCCACCAAAAAGCGCCAGAAAACACAACATGTAGTGCAAAAAGGCAAAAATCGATCATTTTGTGATCAAAAAAAGTCGTCGCCCTATCCATGCGAAAAAAAACTTCAGCGGCCAAAGCCTTGTAAACCCGCGCTCCCATGCGGATACGCCCCTCACCACCCCTCCCGTGAGCTATTTCGCCGCACCACGTAGGCAAAAAAGTCCTTATAATGCCGCCTTAAACGGGCCTGCAATATTCCCTTACAGGGATCACGCCAGCCTGGAGCCAACGCAGGGGGCAATCGCCTTCCCGCTCTACCGCCGCTCCGGAATGACCCGTACATTTTTCTGTTTATTGCCTGCGTCAGCTGCTGCAACAAACGATTTTTCAAGATCCACCGCGGCCAGTAGGCCTTATCGGGCATCTGGCCCTCACGCAGGAGACGACACGTCATGCTGAGCTGGGACGAATTCGACAAAGAAGACGGCGAAGTTGCCGTAAAAGGCGCCAACGCCGGCCACGCTTCTGAAGCCAACATGGACCGCCTCGACAGCGCCGGCGGTGCCGCCGCCCTCGAAGCCCGCGCCGTGACGGCCAGCGACTCGGCCGCGATCATTCGCGCCAAGGCGGCCCTCGACAAACTCGACGTCGCCGAAGGCCTCGCCGAACTCGAAGGCGCCTCCGCCCGTGTCGCCGTCGATGAAAAGCGCATGATCAACTGCCGCGCCGACCTCAACCAGCTCGTGCCATTCAAATACGACTGGGCCTGGCAGAAGTACCTGGACGGCTGCGCAAACCACTGGATGCCGCAAGAAGTCAACATGACCGCCGACATCGCCCTCTGGAAAAACCCGGAAGGCCTGACCGACGACGAACGCCGCATCGTAATGCGCAACCTGGGCTTCTTCTCCACCGCCGACTCCCTGGTTGCCAACAACCTGGTCCTGGCCGTGTACCGCCTGATCACCAACCCGGAATGCCGCCAGTACATCCTGCGCCAGGCGTTCGAAGAGGCGATCCACACCCACGCCTACCAGTACTGCATCGAATCGCTGGCCATGGATGAAGGCGAAATCTTCAACATGTACCACGAGATCCCATCGGTCGCGAAGAAAGCCGCCTGGGGCCTGAAATACACCCGTTCGATCTCCGATCCGAAGTTCGAAACCGGCACCCCGGAAACCGACAAAGAGCTGCTGCGCAACCTGATCGCCTACTACTGCGTTCTGGAAGGCATCTTCTTCTACTGCGGCTTCACCCAGATCCTGTCCATGGGCCGCCGCAACAAAATGACCGGCGTCGCCGAGCAGTTCCAGTACATCCTGCGCGACGAATCCATGCACCTGAACTTCGGCATCGACGTGATCAACCAGATCAAAATCGAAAACCCACACCTGTGGGACGCCGAGATGAAGGAAGAAGCGACCCAGATGATCCTGCAAGGGACCCAACTGGAAATCGAATACGCCCGCGACACCATGCCTCGCGGCGTGCTGGGCATGAACGCGGCGATGATGGAGGACTACCTCAAGTTCATCGCCAACCGTCGTCTGTCGCAGATTGGCTTGAAGGAAGAGTATCCGGGCACGACGAATCCGTTCCCTTGGATGAGCGAGATCATGGACTTGAAGAAAGAGAAGAACTTCTTTGAGACGCGGGTGATTGAGTATCAAACGGGTGGGGCTTTGAGCTGGGATTGATTCGAAAGGAAAATCCTAGGCTGCATGCGTCACTGAAAACCCCGTGAAAGCGGGGTTTTTTACATTCAAAACCAGGCTTGGTTCAGCGCATCCGATTTGGGGCGTTTGATGAGCAAGCACCTCGATGAACGCATGACCCGAAAGCTTGATCCTGTCCAGCGCCGGATCATGCTCGTGCATGTCCACGGCTTGACCGAAGAACGTGATGCTGAGCGAGTCAGGCGTCTATGCATTGCTGGTTTATCACTACTGCCCTGAAGATCGATTGCTGCGTGAGTGGATCACGCATCAGGTGGTGCCAACCCTGCGGGATGAGCGCTACTCCCATAAGGTGGAACGGCCTACGTTGAGCGTGTTGGATTGGCCGAAGATGTCGCTCTGCATGCTGCACTGGCAGGATGAGCCATGGATTCGCTTGCGGGATATGCCGGCGGTGTTGGTGGATGATCCGTTTAGCCAGCATGAATCCTGGTGGCGGAAAGCTTCTCGGATTTTGCGAGGGTTTTGAGCGTTCAATCGGAAGCCGTCGCCCGTGTTCGGGGGACGGCTTTTTGTTGGTCATATGGAATTGGGGCTGCTGCGCAGCCCAGCGGGAGCAAGCTCCCTCGCCACTGGCGTTGGTGATGTGGCTCGATTGCTGCTCACTCGCACAGGTTTTGCGATGTGTTGAAACAATATCAGAGCCCCGCTCCCTCACGGCCGCGTTCCCCGTCCCCATACTAGATGACGCTATCTGCAAGATTCAGGTTTTTGACACCTATACCACTGAGTGGTAGCTTTACACATCAAAGGGAAAGCTTATGCCAATGAGGGTATTCAAAACGAAGACCTTTGCTGCTGCAGCAAAGAAGGCAACGATCACAGATGCTGCTCTCTGCAAGGCGGTGCAGGAGGTAGTGAACGGACAAGCCGATGATTTGGGCGGAGGCGTCTGGAAAAAACGCCTCAATAAAAATCGTCACCGCTCGATCATCCTTGCCAAGGGTCGTAGCTATTGGGTTTATCAGTTTCTGTTTGCTAAGAAAGACCAGGACAACATCACTGAAAAAGAGCTGGCCGCGTTTAAGATGCTTGCTGATGCCTATAAAGGCTTGAGCAAGGAGCAAGTCCAGCATCTGCTGGATGGAAAAGAATTTTTGGAGATATGTAATGGCGAAAAAATTCAAAAGTGAGGCTTTCGAGTCGATTCATAGCTCGGCTGAGGCACTGCTGAAAATCGGCGCTATCGACAAGGCCACCATGCGGGAATTCGATGAGACCTGCATTGCTGAGGTGCCTGCTGAGATCCCACCTGCCCAGATCAAGAAAATTCGTCTGCGCAGTCACGTCAGTCAGCCGGTTTTTGCCCGCTACCTGAACACAAGCGCATCGACAGTTAAGCAGTGGGAAGCCGGCGACAAACGTCCAGGAGGGATGGCCCTTAAGCTGCTCAGTATCGTGGAAAAACACGGTATCGAAATACTGGCCTAGCAGGCACGGAGCCGGAGACGAACTGACGACCGAAGGTGTGAAAAATCCACCGGACAACAATCAAAAACCACCGCAAGATTAAATTGAGCCCCTGTAGGGGGCTTTTTCATGAATGAACCTGCCCACCAGCTCCGAGACAGGCCATACACTTATTCGGTCGCCTCCTTGTCACCAGCGTCCTTCCCAGTAACTCGTGGAGCGGCAACTATCCCGAGCTATCTAGCGACTTACGTTTAGGATTGGCGCCGCGAACGGGCATTCTGGCGTCCATTTTTCTCTGTTCAGGAGGCGGCGCGTAAAGGTTTGTGGCAGCCTTGGTCAGCCCCAGTCGCAGCCCGAACTTTCTCAGAATAGCTTCGAGGGTATTGATGGTCGGGTTACCCTTGTCCTTCTCGATCTGGTACAGGGCCTTGGTCGACATCTTGCACATGGCAGCAAGGTCTCCTGATCCAGTCCGGTCACCTCAAGCCGTAGCCGGCGAACAGCGGTTCCCAAGGTTTCGATCCCCGTCACATGCTGTATGACGATATCGTCAATAATTTCCCTGCGCCGTTCACCGGTATTCTTTTTCATCGAAGTTTCTTATTCGCTGTTTCCGGCAGTATATTGCCGATTATCTGAAAGGTCAGGGTATAACCGGCATTATGATACCGATTCATACAAGTTTGGGGCCGTAAAACCGGGGGACCGATTTGCAGCCCAACGGGAGCAAGCTCCCTCGGCACTGGTTAATGTCAGGGCACAGGTGGGTAGCAAGTTTGATGGTCGGGTTGGTTTTGGGAATCGCGAGCAAGCTCTCCCACAGGAGCTTTGTGATGGGTTGAAACTTTGGGTGCATCCCGCCCTGCCCTTCGGTATTAATACACCTCCTCTCACCGACCCGAGCCCCGATGAAATTCGACACCGCCTATTGCCTCAGCCTCGATGCCAAGCTTTCGATCTATGACGTTCGGGACCTGAATTTCGACGAGACCATGGCCTTCGATTCGGCCAAGGAGCGCTTTCAGTGCCCCAACGATGCCTGTCGGGCGGCGTTTGATGAGGGGAATCGGCTGACGACGTTCAATGCCAAGAACGTCAATTACATCCGCACGCCGCATTTCAAGAATCAGCCGACGACCCAGCATATCGAAGGCTGCCCTTATGTCAGTCCGAAAACGCCAGGGCTTGATGCGCAAAGCGTTGAAGCAGATGACGACCGCGAGGAGCATTTTCCGTCGGAGTTGTTACTGACTCGGCGTCAGTACGTGCGCAAGCCGTCCGCCCCGTCTGACAACGTTGAAGCGAATCGGCCTACGCTCTCATCCGTATCTTCCCACGGTGATAACGCTCATTCCGCGCAGGATTCAACACCGGACAAAACCAGTGTCTTCGCCCACCCGGTGGAATGTTTCGTTTCGAATTTCGATAACAAGGACCTGCTCAAGCGCATGCCGTTGAAGATTGGCGAGCACACGGCGCCCTACGGATCGTTCTTCAAGAAGATCGAGTATTTGCAGGACAATAAGGGCTTGATTTACTGGGGCAAGATCAAGGAGATAAAGGATTACACCCTGAGCTTTCGCATCGACTTCGAAGCAAAGGTCTGGTTCAAGCAGCCGGACGAGGCGAAGAAAAAACCTTACTCGGTCAACGCTTACCTGAGCAAGAAGCTGATCGATAACTACCGCAAGCGCAAGGCGTTCCTGGCAGAGATCAAGCACGCCATCGACAGTGATGCGCCGTTGTATTGCTTCTTTTATGGCGTCACGCCGGAGTTGAAGCAGGTGCCGAGCAAGAAGAACCCCGAAGAAACGTTCGGGGTGTTCAGTGCCAATATCGAGAACCTGGATCACTTCATTATTCGGGAGGCGCCGGGGTTGGCTGAAGACTGATCCGGCTGAAGGCCCGTACGAGCCTGCGTAAACCCATTGCCCTGGACCTGGGCTATGACAGCCCAGCGGCGTTTTCCACCATGTTTCGCTGGACGCTTAGCCATGCTCCGAGCACCTGGCTGGAGATGACCGCCGGTCATTGATCAAAAAAATGAGATTGATCGGGACTCAAAACAACTGTACAAAAACACAGTATTTTCGAATCCCACAGCTTTGGAGCACCCCATGGCCTCTCTCGCAATCAAAACCACCCTGGAACGCATCGCTGTCTATCAATTCACCCCCGCCCACAGTGCGCAGGCCCGAGCCATGCTGGGCTGGAGTGTCGAGGAGTTGTCCCGGCAATCCGGCGTCTCGGTCAAGGCCATCCGCCGCTTCGAGGCCGGTGGCGAGTTGCTAGACGTGACCCGCCTGGCCTTGGCGTTTCGTCTGGAAGCCGAGGGTCTGGTGTTCTTCCCTGGCTTCGCACCGGGGCGCGGCATGAACATCAAGGGCGCGACGCCAGACCCTATGGGGCGGCCCGATTACGGGATGATCGAATAACATCGACTTGCGCAGGTGCTAGGCAATACCGGCTTGGTCCTGATATGCCGAGGGCTTCACGTCTAGCCACCAGGCGCGGCCACGTTGCGGTTGCGTCAGGGTGAAGGCTTCGCCCATTTGCGGCGTGGTGATACAAACGTTGCGTTCCGCGGCCAGGGCCAGGATGCGATTGAAAGGCTCATACCAGGCATGCATCGCCAGGTCGAATGTGCCGTTGTGGATTGGCAGTAGCCAACGGCCCTTGAGATCGATATGGGCCTGCAAGGTCTGCTCCGGCTGCATATGGACATGGGGCCAATCCACGTTATAGGCGCCGGTTTCCATCAGCGTCAGGTCAAAAGGGCCGTATTGCTCGCCGATGCGCTTGAAACCTTCGAAGTAACCGGTGTCGCCGCTGAAGAAGATTCGCGTGTCGCCATCGATCATTACCCATGAGGCCCACAAGGTGCTGTTGCTGTCGAACAGGCCTCGACCGGAAAAATGTTGGGAAGGCGTGGCGATGAAATCGATACCGTCCACCTCGGTGCCCTGCCACCAGTCCAACTGGCGCACCTTGCCGGCGTCGACGCCCCATTTGACCAGAGTGTCGCCCACGCCCAGGGGCGCCAGGAAGTGACGGGTCTTGGCCGCCAGCTTGAGAATGGCTTGATGGTCGAGGTGGTCGTAATGATCGTGGGACAGGATCACCGCTTCGATCGGCGGCAATTCTTCCAGGCTGATGGGTGGTTGATGAAAACGCTTCGGGCCGGCCCATTGCACGGGTGAAGCACGCTCGGAGAACACCGGGTCGGTCAGCCAGAACTTGTCCCGCAGCTTGAGCAGCACCGTGGAATGACCGAGGCGGAAGGCGCTGTGATTCGGCGCGGCCAGCAGCGCGGCTCGACTCAACGGTTGTACATCGATGGCGCCCGCAGGACGGGTGGAGCGGGGCTTGTGGAAAATCATGTTCCAGATGATGCGCAGGGTCGTGCCAAATCCTTCACGCGGCGTGAAGACATGGTTGCGATATTTGCCCTGGTCTTGCCGCGAGGACTCATGGGCAGGAGGATGGTTGGTCGAACAAGAGGGATGGGTCATGGTGCGATAACTCCAGGGCGTCCGCACGTATGCGCTTCGCCGTTGCGGGACGCTGAATGGCCGTTGCATGTACGCTCAGCCGCCTTATTCAAAACTACACCACTCGGTGTAGTTTCCAGATTGCATGAATCGAAAGAGCAAGTAAACTACCGAGTGTAATTTTCCTTTGCCGACGAACTGCCCATGACCGCACCGCAGCGCCTTACCGAGCGAAAACGCGAAGCCATTCTCCAGGCCGCGATTGCTGAATTCCGCAACAGCGGTTTCGAAATCACCAGCATGGACAAGATCGCGGCGACGGCAGGCGTGTCGAAGCGCACGGTGTACAACCACTTTCCAAGCAAGGAAGAACTGTTTGCCGAAATCCTGAATCGGTTATGGAACAGCATCACCGCAGAACAGGACATGCCCTACAGCCCGCAAACGCCGCTACGGGAGCAGCTTCAAACGTTGCTGCAAGCCAAACTGCAATTGCTGGCGAACGAGAATTTTCTCGACCTGGCGCGCATCGCCATCGCCGCAACCATTCATTCCCCGGAGCGAGCCCAGGACATGGTGTCGCGCATGGGGCAGCGCGAGGAAGGCCTGGCTGCCTGGATTCGCCAAGCCCAGGCCGATGGCCGCTTGAAACCCGTGGAGCCGGCATTTGCCGCCCAACAGATGCACGGGTTGCTCAAGACGTTTGCGTTCTGGCCACAGGTGTCGATGGGGCAACCGAGCCTGACCCAGGAGGAACAAACCCACGTGATCGAATCGGCCCTCGACATGTTCCTGAATCGGTACCAAGCCTGAACCTCAGCCCCACCGCAAATTGCGCCCCAATTCATCGAACAAGGTCACCACCGAACGCAAGGCCCGGCAGTCCGGACGGGTCAGCAGCCACAGCGCCGTGTCGTAACCCTCCAGCGGTTCGCCCAAAGGCATCAGGCCCTTGCCTTCATCGATCAAGAAGTCCGGCAGCGCCGCAACCCCCAGGCCGGCCCGCACCAGCTCGGTGACCGAGAGCATGCTGTTACAGCGATAGGCGGGCACCACGCCGGGTAGATGCTGGCGACGCCAGGCCACCGTGGGGTGGTCGGGGAGGAAATCATCCGGCGCGATCCAGGTCATGGCGGCCAGGTCATCTGCATTCGCCGCGCGAAGATACGTAGCGCCGGCGCATACCCGGTAAGCCACATGACCCAGGTTGCGACCGACCAGGTGTTCCGGCGGTGTACGGGTCAGTCGCAACGCAATGTCGGCATCGCGGCGGCTGAGGTTGGCGAAGTCGTTCGAAGTGCTCAACTCAAGACTCAACGCCGGATAAGCGGGCATGAAACGCGCCAGCGCCGGCAGCAACAACGTTTGCAGGACTGAGTCGCTGCAGGTCAGGCGTACCGTCCCGCTAATCACCTCACCGCCCTGCTCCACGCCCACTCGCGCCGCCTCCAACGCCTGCTCGGCGCGCTCGGCTTGTTCGGCCAACGCCTGGGCCAGGCTCGTGGGCAAATATCCAAAGCGGCTTTTTTCAAACAAGGGCAGGCCCAAGGCCGCCTCCAGCCGACGTACCGAACGAAACACCGTGGACACGTCCACCTGCAGGAGGCGAGCGGCCCGGGACAGCGAGCCGCCACGGACCAGCGCGAGGATCAGGGATAGATCGGGGTAGTCCAGACGATAGTGCGTCGCTGCATTGATCACTTGGGTGAACGCCAATATTGATTGCGTGAACGCCAATCTATAGTGGCCACCAGGAATCAACAAGCGGCGAGCCTCCCATGGATAAACAACGTCCTTTAAACATCGCCCTGATCGGCGATCACGACCCTCAAATCACCGCTCACCGGGCGATCCCCCTCGCACTCGAGCTCGCGGGCAAGCAAACCAGCCATGAAATCCGCTTCCAATGGCTGGGAACGTCGCACATCACCAACACCGCCGTGCTGGAGGATTTCGACGGTGTCTGGTGCGTACCCGGCAGCCCGTACCAACATGAAGAAGGGGCCTTACGGGCCATTCGTTTTGCCCGCGAACAGCGTCGGCCTTTCCTCGGCACCTGCGGCGGTTTTCAGCATGCGGTGCTGGAATACGCCCGCAACGTGATGGGCTGGGCCGACGCCGTCCACGGCGAAACTTCCCCCGAAGCTGAACGGGCACTGTTGACGCCGCTGAGCTGTGCGCTGGTGGAAACCATCGACAGCCTTCAACTCGATGCGGAGTCGTTGATTGCCAAGGCTTACGGCCGCCGGACGGTATCGGAGGGCTACCATTGCCGTTTTGGCGTCAACCCGGATTTGGAAAAGGATTTGTTGAATCAGCGGCTGCACGCCGTTGCCCGGGATTCGGACGGCGGCCTGCGAGCGGTTGAACTTCAAGGCCATCCGTTTTTTGTCGCGACGCTGTTCCAGCCTGAACGCGCAGCATTGGAAGGCCGCGTGCCGCCGCTGGTCAGCGCGTTTGTCGAAGCCTGCGCGGAGGAAAGGACATGAGCGCCCATTATTACGCCGTGATTTTCACTTCCCTGCGTACCGACGGGGACCAAGGCTACGCCGAAGCCGCCGAGCACATGTTGACCCTTGTCCAGGAGCAACCCGGATTTCTCGGCATCGAATCAGCCCGTGGCGACGACGGCCTGGGAATCACCGTGTCCTATTGGCGCGATGAAGCTGCAATCCTGGCGTGGAAGCAGCATCCTGAACACAGCGCGATCCGTGAGCGAGGCCGCGCGACCTGGTATGCCCATTGCCAGACGAGGGTGTGCAAAGTCGAACGGGACTATGCCTTCCAACGCCAGACTTGATATCGGCCACAAAACCAGTGGGGGCGAGCTTGCTCGCGATGGCGGTGTGTCAGTCACGATGATGCTGGCTGATCCACCGCTATCGCGAGCAGGCTCGCTCCCACACTATTCCCCGGTGGTCACACCTTCGTTGTTCAGCACCAATTCCTAGTGGGAGCGAGCTTGCTCGCGATGGCGGCGTGCCGGTCACGATGATGCTGGCTGATCCACCGCTATCGCGAGCAGGCGCGCGCCCCCCCCAACAAACCCGGGGTCACCCCCACGGGTGGGGG